>NZ_JBJJLO010000031.1:0-57766 GCF_046230915.1 Pseudomonas sp. KCJK8993 | reverse complement strand
CTGCTGCCGCAAGTGGGCCAGGGCATCTCGGCGTTCTTCGAACCGGAGGATCGGCTGATGGTCGGTGAGACCCTGCAGTTGATCTGGCACCCACCCGTGAGCGATATCAACGGCTGGAGCGAACAACCTTCGGAACTGGCCCACAGCCATTTGCTGCGGGCCAGGGTCAGCGGGCCGCGGCAGTCACCCGGCCAGCCGATGCATGACCTGCATCGGGGCCGGCAGCGCTTTGCCTTGCAGGTCCTGGCCCGCACCCCGCTGCTGGCGGCCCTCAAGGCCCAGCCGCTGGACCAGCAGGCCTGGAGCCTGCCGCGCATCGGCAGGCCGCAGGGCGCTTGCCTGAGCTGGGATGAAGCCCATGGCTGCGGGCGCGCCGACGTCGGCGGACTGACCTGCCTGAGCGCCGCCAATGGCAACGAAGGCATGCTGGAGATGATCCTGGAGATCATCGGTGACCAGGTCAGCGGGTTGTTATCGGTGCACCTTGGCCCTGGCGGGAATATTTATGAATTTGGCCGGCGAGTGCTCGCGGGCGCGGAGCTCATTGCCATTCGCCGGGCCCTGGAACACGCCCGGCCGCTGCAGGACACCCAGGACGCCTACCTCGTCGATTGAGTGTCAAGCGGGGAAAAAACTCCCGTACTGGACTAAGCAGCTGTTTTCAAACCGATTTTTTTTGCGCTGGGGGCTTCCCAAACCGCCGGTGAGTTGTTAGATTTGCGCCCGTTCTTGCAGCGGTCCTCCCCGGACCGGCACTTCAAGCAAGTAACGTCGCAACAGCTACAGGGGCGTCGCCAAGCGGTAAGGCAGCAGGTTTTGATCCTGCCATGCGTTGGTTCGAATCCAGCCGCCCCTGCCATTTTTCTTCCTCGTTGTTCATTCCTCCAGGCTTCGCGCCAGGAACTCCAGCATCGCGTTGACCTTGGGCAATCCCTGCCGGCTCTTCATCCATAGCAGGTTGATCGTCTGCCCCCGGGTCGCCAAATGCGGCAAGACTTCCACCAGGCTGCCATCCTGCAGTTGGCGCTTGACCAGCCACGACGGCAGGTGGGCGATGCCATAGCCGCCCAGCACCGCCATCAGCAAGCCCTCCCCCGCACCCACCACGCAACTGGCGGCAACCGACCGGCGCTCGATCTGCCCCGGCTCGCCGGTGGCGAAGCTCCAGGGATGCACGCGCCCATCCGCCCAGCCATAGGCGATGCACTGGTGCCGCTCCAGGTCGGCGATGACCGCTGGTTCGCCACGTTGCGCCAGGTAACCCGGGGCGGCACAGAACAGGTATTGCTCGGTTCCCAGGTGCCGATGCCCAAGCTCCGCCGGCCACAGGTCGGGGCCACCCAGGCGCACGGCGATATCGACCCCGGCCTCGATGGGATTGGCCAGATGCTCGGAGAAGGTCACATGGGGCTGCAACTGCGGATGCTCCCGGGCAAATTCGAGAATCGGCCCCAGGACCCGGGCCCGGCCGAATGCCCCCGGCAGGTCGATGCGCAGCTTGCCGCGCAGCTCATGCCGTTGCGCCTGCAACTCGAGCTCGGCCTCTTCCAGTTCGGCCAGCACGCCACTGCAAGTGCGGTAGAACGCCAGGCCGGCATCGGTCAGGGCCAGGCTGCGGGTGGTACGCCGGAACAATCGCGCCTGCAGCCGCGCTTCCAAGCGGGCGACGGCCTTGCTGATGGCCGACGCCGTGAGGTTCAAGCGTTCGCCGGCCGCCTTGAAGCTGCCGCAGTCGGCCACGCAGACAAACACGTCGATACCCTTCAAGCGTTCGGAGGAAAACATTCGGCATCCTGTCTATTAATGAATCTGATTCACCTCAGTCGATAAAAAGCATCATAAAACAGAACCAGATTCCCCAGTAAGCTGATCAGCCCTCCATCGGTATCACTGCAAGAGGCACAGATGCTGCGCATCCTGAAACACTATCCGGCGGCCCTCAACCTGTTGTTGGCCGGTACCCTGCTGCTGACCCTCGCCCGGGCGGTGACCCTGCCCTACCTGGTGATTTACCTGGCAGGCAGCTTCCAGCTGGATGTCGCCGAAATCGGCCTGGTGCTGGGCAGCAGCCTGATCATCGGATCGGTGTTGAGCCTCTATGGCGGTTTCCTGGTGGACAGGATGGCCAACCATCGGTTGGTCCTGTACTGCTGCGCGGTGTTCACCCTGGGCTTCGTCGGTAGCTTCGCCGCTCGCAGCCTCTGGTCGTTCTACCTGTGCCTGCTGGCGATCAACCTGGCCTACGCGGTGTTCGATATCGCCATCAAGGCCGGCCTGGCCCGGCAGCTCCCGGAAAACCAGCGCAGCACGGGATTCTCCATCAAGTACACCCTGACCAACATCGGTTACGCGATCGGCCCGTTCCTCGGCGCCGGGCTGGCCAAGCTGGATATCAGCCTGCCCTTCGTGCTGTCCGCAGCCTTGGGTGGCGGGTTCTTCTGCCTGTACCTCGTCCGGGGCGAGCGAGTCCCGCTCGTCACTGAACCCGCCGAGGCCCCCCTGGCGTTCCTGGCCCTGGGCAGGCAATTGCTGGCGGACTACCGCCTGGTCTGCTTCACCCTGGGCGGCCTGCTCAGCGCCGTGGTCTTCGGCCAGTTCTCGGCCTACCTGTCGCAGTACCTGGTGATCACCACCTCGGCTGAGGTTGCCTACACCACCATCAGCACCCTGGTGGCCACCAACGCGCTGCTGGTGATCTGCCTGCAGTACGCCATTGGCCGACGCATCCTGCGCCAGCACCTGAACCTGTGGCTGGCCACGGGTCTGGGCCTGTTCCTGCTGGGCATCGGCGGCTTCGCCATGGCCAGCAGCCTGGCGCTGTGGGTACTGGCCATGGCCGTGTTCACCTTGGGCGAAATCATCGTCTTCCCTGCCGAGTACATGTTCATCGACTGCATCGCCCCCGAGCACCTGCGCGGGCTGTACTACGGCGCACAGAACCTGTCCAACCTCGGCGGCGCCCTGGGGCCGATGCTCTGCGGCCTGGTCCTGGCCAGCCAGCCACCCCAGGCGATCTTCTGGATGCTGGGCCTGTTCGTCGTCGGCGGCGGGCTGTTCTACTGCCTGGGCGCCGCCAACCTCGGACAGGCGCAAGCCAGGCCTGCGGACTGAAGGGCAGCGCTCAGGCAGGTGCCTGGCCCAGGTACCGGGCAATACGCAGCAACGCGCACTGGGCCGCCTCGGACAAGGCCAGGGGCGGCTCCTCGATCATGTACCGCAGATGCTCGAAAGCCAGGCCGGCCTCGTTATGTTCCAGGTAGTCAAGGACGATCTCCCGTCCGTGCTCCAGCCCCGCCTGGGCCAATGCATGTTCCGGCGGCACCCGGCCACCCAACTGCTGGTAGGCCTGGGCCATGAGCAACGACGCCTCGTCCAGTACCTGGATCAAGTCGGTTCGCCAAGGATCGATCGATACAGGCATGCTCATACACTCCTCGTTTTCTGGAAATCGCTTGTCGGGTACCGTCCGCGGGATTTGCCAACCGGCCCCCGTCACGCCGCCAAACCTTCACAACCCCTGCTGCATCCCGTTCCTCTGTGCATCTCCCCTGCAAAGAGCGATGCCCCATGAAAAACACCCAATTGAGCCAGTTGATCCTCAACGACCACGCCCGCATCGAAGCGGCCATCAGTACCGGAGCCGCCTGGGAAGTGTGGTTCCAGGTGGAATTCCTGATGCTGTTGCGCGCGGCCCACCTGAGCGCTGCCCGGGAAGTGCCCTATCCGAAGCCCAACCAGGACCTGCGCCTGGATGTCCTGGCGCGCCAGGGCGTCGAAGACTACGCCATCGAGCTGAAGGTCGAGAGCGCCACCAATGCCGGTAACCGGCTGCTGGCCGAAACTCGCAAGGACATCACCAAACTGACCAAGTACACCGAACCGGTGGAAGCCCGCTGGGCAGTGGCCCTGGGCTACAGCGACGTGGCCAAGCACGGTCTGCGGGACTTTGCCACGGCCAACAAGACCTGGGTCATCTACCACGAGGCCGGCTACATGGGCTGCATGATCGCCACGGTTCCCTGATCCCCGGCCTGTGGCGGCTGTACGCCCGTGCGCAGCCGCCGCGGCTACAGGCCCTCGTCGAGGCTCGCCAGGGCCCGCCGGGTCACCTGTTCGATATAGGCCGGCTCACCATAGATCCGCGCGAGCAAGATCGCCCCTTCGTAGTCCGCCACCAGCTGCCTTCCCATGGCCAGCGCCTGCTCCGGTTCGTACCGGGCAACGAACAGCTGGGCCAAGGCCTTGGCCCAATCATCGAGAAAGGCCCGGATCGGCTGCATCAGCTCGCTCTTGCCATAGCTCGCATCCACCGCGATCACCCCCATCAGGCAACCGATGGCCCCGTCCTGGAACAGCTTCATGGACTTGCGCCCGATCTTTTCCAAGCGCTGGCTCGGGGTGAGTTGCTCATCGAAAGCCACGGCGAACAAGCTCCCGGCGATGACCTGATGGGTCTGTTCCAGCACATCGCGCAACAGCGATTCCTTGTTCGGGTAATGGTGATAGAACGAGGCCTTGGTCAGGCCACAAGCGGCGGCCAGGGTATCCATGGTCGTGCCGTGATACCCCAGGCGCTTGAAGGTGCTGGCGCAGCGCTGGAGCAGTTCGTCGCGGGAAATCTTCGGGGGGCGCATGGCTCATTCCTGGGCGGGATCACGGCCAGTGATTCTAAGGTATAAGCGGCCCTGCCTCAATTTGACGGTTACCAAATGTTTGTTTAGTTTCAATAACCGAACGCTTGGTCAATAACTCGCCAGGCGCTCGCTCATTCAACGAACAACGCATTTCAGGAGAACGCCAAGATGAACCAAGCCACTAGCACAGCGGGCCGGGTCACCCGGGAGCAACGGGGCCAGGTGTTGTTGATCGGCCTGGACCGGGCCACCAAGCGCAACGCTTTCGACAGCGCCATGCTCGAGGACCTGTCCCGGGCCCTGGGCGAATACGAGCGCGATGAACAACTGCGTTGCGCGGTGCTGTTCGCCCACGGCGAGCATTTCACCGCCGGGCTGGACCTGATGGAGTTGACGCCGAAGCTGGCCAGTGGCGGCATCGCCTACCCCGAAGACGGCATCGATCCCTGGGGCGTGATCGGGCCACGGCGCAGCAAACCGGTGGTGATTGCGGTACAGGGCGCCTGCTGGACCGCCGGCATCGAGTTGCTGCTCAATGCCGATATCGCCATCGCCGCCAGCAATGCACGCTTCGCCCAGCTGGAAGTGCTGCGCGGCATCTCCCCGGCCGGTGGCGCCACACTGCGCTTTCCCCGGGTGGCCGGCTGGACCCGGGCCATGCGCTACATGCTCACCGGCGAGGAGTTCGACGCGGCCACGGCCCTGGACATGGGCCTGCTGGTCGAGGTAGTGGCCCCTGAACAACTGCTGGCCCGAGCCATCGACTACGCCGAGCGCATCGCCAAGGCGGCGCCGTTGGCAGTCAGGGCGACCTTGCAGTCGGCCTTCCTCGCCCTGGAGCAGGGAGAAGAGGCGGCCCTGGCCCAGCTCAACCCGCAGCTCATGCAGCAGGTGCGCAGCGAGGATGCTCGCGAGGGAGTGATGGCCATGCTACAAAAACGCCAGCCCGTGTTCCTCGGCCGTTGAACCACCCTGCCCGCTCCCGAACCCCTGCCCAAGGATGCCTGCGTTGAACATTGCAGTCCGTACCGATCAGCCGTCCGCCAGTAGCGAGCCGTTGACCCTGGTGGCCACCGATGGCTATCGCCTGGGCGCCCTGCGCTACCCGGCCATCGGCACTGCCAGGGGCAACCTGCTCCTGGCCAGCGCCGCCGGTGTCCAGCAGCGCTTCTACCGGCGCTTCGCCGAACATGCCGCGCGCCGCGGTTTCAACGTGCTGACCCTGGACTACCGGGGCATCGGCCAATCCCGCTTCGGGAGCCTCAAGGGGTTTGCCATGTCCTTCCTGGACTGGGCCTACCAGGACCTGGCCGCAGCCGTGGAACTGCTGCGCCACGACGCGCTGCCCTTGTACTGGGTCGGGCACTCCTTCGGCGGCCACGCCTTCGGCCTGCTGCCCAACCACCAGGCCGTCAGTGCCTGCTACAGCCTGGGTAGCGGCGCCGGCTGGAGCGGCTGGATGCACTGGCGCGAGGCTCTGAAAATGCGCCTGCTATGGAAGCTCGTCCTGCCACCGCTGGTGGCGTACAAGGGCTACATGGCCTGGAGCCTCCTGGGCATGGGCGAGGACCTGCCGCTGGGGGTCTACCGCGACCTCAAGCGCTGGTGCGAATACCCGCACTACTACTTCGACGACCCGCAGATGGCCCATCTGGCCGAACTCTACGCCAGCGTACGCACGCCCTGCCTGTTCGCCACCTCGGTGGACGATCCCTGGGCCCCGCCGCGCTCGCTGGATGCCTTCGCCAAGGGCTACTGCAACGCCCCCATGACCCGGCTCGACCTGAAGCCGCCAGCCGGCGCCCGCCCCTATGGTCATATGGGCTATTTCCGCGACGATGCCCAGCCCCTGTGGGACGACATCCTCGACTGGCTGCTGGACCAGCCCACCCCGCTGCCGAGCTGATCCGGACAAAAAAAGGGGCGATCGACGATCGCCCCCAAAGCGTTGCTACCACGAGAGAACCTTATAGCGTCAGTTGCTTGCGCTCCTCTTCGGTGAGGCGAGCCCGCGCCTGCTCATTGAGCGGGCCGGCGCCCAGTACCTGCACCGGGCTGTCGGGGTTGTAGACCGGGGCCTGGCTGGCTTCCTCGTGTGGACGCTGCACCTGCTCGGAACCGAAACCCAGTACCTCCACGGTGACGATGGACGCCTGGCCCTGCCTGGACGCCGCCTGCTGGTTGCGCGCCGCATCTTGCGCGGCTTGGGAAGCCGCCGAACCCGCGGCACTGGCCGAGGTCATGGCGCTGGTATTGACCACCGCGGCTACCGGAACCCCGGAGGACTTGCCCTGGGTCTGGATGTTCGCCGCGTTGACGACCCGCAGGGCGGCGATGTTGACGTTGCCCGAGACCCGGATCCCGGCCTCGCCGGCATCGATGGTGCCCAGGGGCGCGATCAGGTCGATGTCGCCCGACGGCACCTCGGGAATGGGTGCCAGGGTGGCGATCCCCGCACCGGTGCTAGGCACCGATGGCGCCAGGCTGACGTTGCCCCAGTTGTCGTAGACCCGCTTGGGCGGGGTGTAGACCACGGTGGTCTTGGAACCCCGGCCGGCGTTGATGTCGCCCTGGGCCGACCAGCCCATGATGGCCCCGCCGAAGGTGGTCATGATCCGGCTCTGGCCCAGCAGGATGCTGCCCAGGGAGTACAGCTGGATGTCTCCCGCCCCCTGGGTGATGATCCCCGCCGAGGCCGGCGGCGCGTCGCCTTCGATACCGAAGGTCTGGCTGCCACCGGGGGTCAGCATCTGGATGCCGCCGCCGAAGTTGGTCCGCACCCCCGAGCCCCCGAACAGGGTGATATCGCCCTTGTAGGTGATCGGGTTGCCGGCCACGTCGGTCTGCGGGAACAACGCGGCGATCGCCGCCCGGCCCCGGGCGTAGCTGCCCTGGCGCACCCCACCCTCCTGGTTGTACTCGCGGCCGGCGGCCTTGAGTTCGGCAAAATACACATCACGGGCGAATACCCGCTGCTGTTCCGCCGGCAAGGCCGCGTAATAGGCCCGGGCCTCGGCGGCACCGCCAACAAAACCGAAGCGCCCGGCCAGCCAGCCCACCAGCTCGTTCTCGTAGGTCTTGGCCACCCGCTTGCCCGCCAGGGATTCGCCGTTGCCGGCCAGGTTGTCCGGGTTGAGATAAGCCTCGACGAAGCGCCGGTAATCCGGCCCGCTGGCGCCGACCCCGGCCTGCATCACGATGCTCGCCCCAGGGCGACTATCCCCCGGCGCCACGGCGCCGAGGCTGGTGACGCTGACCTTGTCGTCCATCAGGAGGTTGCGCCCCGCCGTCAGCTCCAGAGTACCGGGGCCGGCGACGTTGAAGCTGCTGTAGAGAATGTCGCGCCCGGCCCTGACGATGGAGATATCGCTGGGATTGTTATGGATAAGCAGGTTGCCTTGCGATGAAGAACTATCACCCGGGTTACGCTCACCAAAGAGCTGCCCGCCACCCACGATGTCGCGCCCCGCCATCATCCAGACCGGGCGGCTGCCTTCGTACCAGGTCTGCCCGGTATGCAGATCGCTCGCCCCGCTGCCAAAGCTGATGATCCGGCCACTGCTGACCCCCACCAGATCGCCATTAACCGCATAGAACCGTGCCGGGTCCGCAGCCCCGTCAACCAGCCCGGCGACACTGCCAGAGCCGAAGGCGAACAAAGGCAAGGTGGACGTAGCCGGATTGCCGCTGGCCGAAAGGTTGCTGGCCACTACGGCATCGCCGACCCGGCCAACGAAGGCCGGACGCCAGGGAGTGGCCATCGAACTGGCGGCGGCGCCAGACTGGCTGACGACCAGACCACCGGCCTGGATCGAGTCCTGGGCGAGGAACTGCAGCTGCCCCTTGGCGCCCGGCGCCAACAGCAGCGGATAGCGGTAGTTCACGTCCTCACGCTCTGGCGCGGCGGCCTTGCCATAGTAGAGGCTGCCGCTGGCAGCCGTGGCCCGCAGAATCGAGGGATAGACTGCCGCCAGGTCGGTCATGCTAAGGGCACTGGTAAACGGCGTCAGGTTGCCACCCAGGGCCAACAGATCGATACCTGTGGTGTCGGTCCACAAGGTGAACCAGCTCTGTCCAGTGCCCTGCTGCCCGCCACGACTGAAGGGCGCGGTATTGAACTGGCGGACCCGCCCCGGATCCTCGACGCTCTGTACCACCAGGTCGCCACGCGATTGCAACTGGAACGTGGCGTCCCCGGGTACCAGGGTCATGCCGCCCTGGGCCAGGCTGCGAGTGGCACGCAACGGGTCGAAGGCCCGAGTCTCGTTGGGGTTGTGATCTTTTGCGGCGCCACCATACAGCAGGTCGATACTGCCCTGGGAAGCGCTCTGCAGCGCGGTATCACCCCGCAGGTTGACCAGCATGCCGCCCAGGTGATCGCTGCTGGTGCTGGCAAGCGGGTTCAGGGCCCCGGCGATACGTACCTGCAGGTCGCCACCACCGGTCAGTTGCAGGCTGCCATCGCTGGTGACCCTGCCGGTGCTGCCTACCGCCAATACCAGGCCCTGGCTGCGTGGTCCCATGCCAGCGGACGAACTGGCAGCCGGGGCCAGGATCCCGGCATCGCCAGCGACATTCATCTGCAGGTTGCCGCCGCCCAGGGTACCGAACCCGGTGAACCCCATCAGCTTGTCGGCGGCTCCCGCCGTATAGGTACCGAAGTTGATCCACCAGGCCGTAGGTTGCGCAGAGCCGCCGGTATCGACGTTCGCACTGCCCTGGCGCCACAGCCAGCTGCCCACCTCGGCCGAGTCCCAGCCCTTGTCCTTGGGATTGGGCCATGGGTTGCTCGCCACGCCGGTGATATTGCCGGTCAAGTCGCCGCCGACATCGACCCGCAGGTTGCCTCCCGCCTCTGGATACCAGGCTCGGTAGAGGCTGGTGGTACTGCCGTTGACGAACTGTTCGAAGTAGCTGCCCGGATCATTCAGTACCGTGCCACCGCTGCCCAGGCCCCGAGGTTGGTTGTAGGGATCACCGGCACGGGTCGCGATGGAAGAGGTGCCGGCGGTATAGACCCCATACAGCGAGTCCATGCTCAGGTTGCCGGCGCTGAGCAGTTCCAGGTCGCCGGTACCGGTACGGATCACGCTGAAGCGGGTGCTGGACGGCTTGGCTTCATATTCCTTGGCGCTCTGCGCCAGGCAGAAGGTGGGCGTTTCGCTACACAGGGCCTCCACCGAAGGCATTCCGAGGTCCTGAATGAATTTCTCGTCGATCACCGCTCCCAGCTTGACCTCGATGCCCGCCAGGGCCAGTTCGTCCACGGCGGCCTGGGTCCAGACATAGGTGGTCTTCATCGCGCAGAATTCCGGAGTCGCGCCACAAAACTCAGCGATGGTGCCCAGGTCCAGGTCATCAAGCACCTTCTGGTCCACCGGATCGCCTTCCTTGACGAACACTCCGTTTTCGGCCAATGCCTGGACCACTGCGGCCGTCCAGGTAAACCCCCCCTTGGCCGGCAACTCGTTGGCGTACATGCCGTAGTGGCTGTCGGCCAGATGCAGGTCGCCATGGCGCGGATTGGCCTGCAGGATGCGGCTGTCGGCGGCCTCGGTGTCGCCCCCGGCTACCAGGCGCAGGGACCAGGACTGCGAGCCCTCGGCCAGCATCGGCGCGATGGCCCAGAGCTTGCCCTGGCGCCCGGCCACTTCCGGACGTAATTGCACCGACTCGACGCCCGTCGGCAACTTGACGTTGGTGCCTGCTGGAATCAGCGCGCCCTTGGGTAATGGCTTGTTGCCATCGAGCAGCACCAGGTCGCCAGCCAGGCTGGGCAAGGCCACGCCCTTGGGCCAGGTCATGGCCTTGACCCGGGTGTTCTGGGCCAGCAGGCTGCCGGCCTCCAGTTGAGTGCCAACGGCCAGGGTCTGGGCCTCGCCGAGCAGGGTTCCGGCGGCGAACAGCAGGTTGCCGGCGGCATCACGTATGGCCGCCGCCAGCACGGTACCGGCCGGCAGGACCAGGCTCTGGTCGAGGATCGCGGTCACCGGCAAGCGAGTGCCCGCCGCCAGGGTCAGGCCCTTGATCGGCAAGTCATAGTTGAGGGTCGCGCCGGTGGGGAAGCGGGTGCCATCGGCCAGGGTCACCCCGGTGCCCGGCACGATGATGTTGCCACCGGTGAAGTCCACGCCCGGCAACAGCACCCAGCCCTTGTCGTCCACGGTCTGCGGTGGCGGGGCGAAGCCATCGTTGATGCTGCCGTAGATACTCAGTTCGCCACCGGCGCGCAGCACCAGGGCGCCGACCTCGCCCGAGCCATACACCGAAGTCTTCTGGCTGTGGGGGTTGACGCTGGCATAGCGGTAGCCGGACAGGTCCAGGTCGCCCTGCACCACCAGGTCGCCGTCAGGGGTCTTGCTGACGATCTGGACCCCGGGGCGCAGGTGGAAGGCGTCGGCATAACCGGCGTTGTTCAGCCCGGCCAGCTTGTTCTGCATCAGGTCGCTGTTCTGCAGGGCGGCGTTGATGAAGGCGGTGCTCAGCTGGTGCTTCTGGTCCAGGTAGTCCTGGGTGATTTCCTGATAAGGACGGCCGCTGGCGGCATCGTTCTTCTGCGGCGCATCGTCATAGCTGACCATGCCGTTGACCGCGATCGAGCGCGCGCCCTGGATATCCAGGCGGCCCCGGGCATCGATGGCGATATCGTCGCTGCTGCCGTCGGGCCTGAATAGCCGTGGGGCATTGAGCTCCAGGGTGCCATGGCTACGGCCATCGTTCTGTCCCGCAGCGCCACCGGCCGCCACCTCCGTGCCATGGCGCAGGTCGATGCGCGCGCCCTCGGCCAGGGTCAACTGGCCCTTGCCGGAATCCAGGACCACGGTGGCGCGGTTGGGCGCATCGATGATCTTGCCGTAGCTGTCCACCCGCAACTTGCTGCCATGGGCATCGAGCACCGCGCCGGAGTCCAGGACCAGGCCATTGCCAGCCGCCAGGTTGATGCTGCCGACCCGCTCGCCACTGGCGTCCACCAGGCCGTTGACCCGCAACCGGCCGTTATCCAGGGAGACGTTGATGCTGTTGGCCTTCAGGCCATCGCCGATGGTCAGGTCGCCCTGCTTGAGCTGGAAGCTGCGTGCGCCATACACCTGGCCCTGGTTCAGGCGCTGGTTGAGAGCGGCGAACTGCTCGTCCAGGGTACCGCTGCCACCCAGGCGCTGGGCCTGGATTTCCACCGTGCCGCCCAGGTACGGCACCCGGGTGCCGCCGGCATCGTAAGAACCACTGCTGGCGCCAAGGATCTTGCCCGCCAGGTCCACCAGCCCCGCGCCACTGTCCAGGGCCACGGCGCGCAACTTGCCGGCCTGGTTGCTCTGCGCCGACAGGTCGATGCTCGAACCCGCCGCCTGCAGTACATTGCCGGCGCGGCTCTGGAGCAACACCTCGCCGCCGACGCCGTAGCGGGTCAGGTCGTTGAAGGCCATGCCGCGCCCGGCCACATCGATCAGCGCGGCATCGGTCAACTGCACATCGCCACGGGCCTCCAGGGACACCTTGCCGCTGGGCAGGACCACCGCGCTGGCCAGGCGGATGCTGTCGCCGCTCAAGGACAACTCGGCGCCCTGGCCATTGGCCTGGCCGCGACTGCCGGCCGTGGCGCCGATATCGATGGCGCCACCAGCCGTGATGCGGTTCACCGAACCGGCTTCGCCGGTCATCAACGGCGTGCGGATAGTCAAGTTGCCACCGCTGTAGGCAAAACCCTTGAGTGGGTCGTAGCCGCCCTGGCTCTGGTACACCGCGAGGCTGCCCTTGTGGTTGGCAGTGATGCGCTGGCTGGCGTTGAGATTGACGTTGGCGAACCCCAGGGCCAGGCGATCGAAAGTCTTGGTGGTGCTCGGCTGGGCGAAGGCGCCGTAGCCGAACTCGATGCGCTCGGCATTGATCTCCAGGCGCCCGCTACCGGTGCCGGCACCGCCGGCCACCACTGTCCCGGCCGGGCTCGTGGCCCCCTGCCAGATCAGGTTGGCGGTATGGATGCTGGCCACGTCATGGGCGCCACCGGAACCGTAGAGGGCCGGAGTCGAGAGCATGAGGTTGCTCAGCAACGATTTGCCGGTCACCGGATCGTAGGTATCCAGGCCCGCGCTGCCATAGAAGTTGAAGCTGTCCCGGGCCGAGAGTTGCAGGGTTTCCAGGGCCGGGGCGCCGAACTGGGTATCGCCGCGCAACAGCCGATCCAGCACTTGCTGGGTCAGGGTCATGCCGGCCGGCAGGCGATTACCCGCGGCCGCGGCGGCCAGGGCTTCGGGGCTGCCCACATTGATGCTGCTCAAGCCCAGGTTCAGGTGCCGGGTGCCATAGCGCACCTGGTCCCCCAGCTCGAAGGTCTTGTCGGTCAGGGCAACGATGCTGCCCTCGGAGTACAGCGCGGTCTGTCCGGTGCACAGGCGAGTGCCGCAGCTACCCACCCGGATACCGCCACTGGGCTGCTGGGCCGCAGGCGCGCTCACCACATTGAGCAAGCCATTGGACACCGCCAGCATATTGCCTACCTGATAGGTGAAACCGTCCCGCGCGTCATAACTGGCCTTGCCACGACCGATGGTGTTGATCGAAGCCCCCTGCTCTACCAGGATCTCGCCGGTGTTGGCCACCAGGAACACCTCCGGCGCCGCCAGGGCCGCCCCTTGGCGCAGGATGATCGAGCCATTGCTGGTATTGGTGCCCTCGGCCAGGGTGATGAGGTTACCGCTCTGCCCATACTTGACCAGGGTCAGGCCGCCGAGCATCAGGCGCCCGGCGCCCAGGGCATTGAGACTGTCGGCATCCAGGGTGACTCCGGTAAAGCCGTCGGTGGCCGATTGCCCGGCCTTCACCACTTCGATACCGCTACCGCTGCCCCTGTTCAATACCGAAACGGTACCGCCAAAGCCCCCCGTCGCAGCCTCGAAGCGGCCTGTGCCCTGGAAAGAGAACGCGTCGCTTCCGGCGCCGGCTTCCAGCGCCAGTTTCAGGGTCTTGGCGTCCACCGGCAGCAAGGGCCGCGGCACGCCGAGCTTGGCCGCATCGGCCATGGCGAATTGTGCGTAGCTGGTCTCGTTGTACTGCGAATAACGGCGCAGGGTGTCGGCCGAGGTCAGGATCAACTGGCTGGCGACGCTGTTGCCGATCCCGGTGTTGGCGATGGACAGGCGCCCGGCGGTGCTCCAGGAACCATTGCGCATCAGCTGGGCCGAGCCCTCGCTGCCAAGTCCCGCCAGGCCGTTGATCTCCACGCGAAAGGCCCCTGGCAGCAGGGCATAGGTGGATGGCATCAGGGTATAGGTACCCGCCGCCAAGCCGGGCACTCCGGCGCCGATGGTCACCTGCTGGCCGATCAGCGGATCTACCGCGCCGCCCTCCGGCGCCACCGGCGCGTAGCCGGGTTGGGCGCCGGGAACGATGGCGTAGATCGGATTGCTCGCCAGGCCCGGCAAGACCAGGACGCCATTGGCACCGATCTGCACCAGCGGGCTGTAGCGGGCATCGGTGGAACCGCCACGCCCGGAGATGAAACCCGCGCCCAGCAACTCGCCGCCGCCGGACAGGTCCAGGGTCGCCCCTTGCTGTACCTTCACCGACTTGCCGCCCAGGATCACGCCGACACTCAGCTCGCTGTTTTCATTGACCAAACCACCCTGGCCCACGAAGTTCACGGTCTTGCCGTTGTACTTGTAGACCTGGCCATCGACGGTACCGCCATAGGGCAACACCAGGCCCTTGCCGCTGACCGAGGTCAGGCTGCCGGGCAGCAATTCGACCTTGCTGCTACCCAGGTTGCCGATCTCGATCAGGCCCAGGGGCGCGCGCACCACACCGCCCTGCTTGATATTGGCGGCACCCAGCTGCAGGCGGCCGAAGACCGAGTACGGCACGGCCGAGTCAGCGTTGCCATTGCGCGCAATGGTCAGGGTCCGGCTCGGATCGAATGCGAGGCCTGCGTAATCGTACTTGTAGCCGGCAATCACCCGGGCCCCGACCTCGGTCCCCGGATACAACTGCGCTGCGCGCAGGGTCATGTCGCCCTGGGTCAGCAGCTGGGTGCTGATGCCCTTGGCGATCACATCGGCGCCAGCGCCGGCGAGGAAGCGCAGATCGCCCTGGCTATCGAGCCGGACATGATCGAAGCCCCGCCGTTCGATATTCACCAGGCTGTCGTTGGCCTGGCGCAGGTCGCCCTTGCTGCCGAACATCACGTTGCCGCGCACATCGATCAGGCGGCCATCGGCGTTGAACAATGCCTGGGTGGCGCGCTCCGACGGCCTGCCGATGGAGACCACCGGATGCACATACTGGTCCTTGGCCTCCGGCGGCGCGAGGATGCCCGCCAGCAACAGGTAAGGCGCCGACAGGTTGACCCGGGTATTGGCCGCGGCGGTTTCCGCCAGGCCCAGGGCGCCACTGTACAGGCGCAGGCTCTGCCCCATGTTCAGCGACACATCGCCATCGAAGCTCAACAGGCCGTTGCTCAGCAAGGCCAGGTTGCCAAAGCCGCCGGCTGTCACTTGGTCCACGCCGAGGCCGCCATGGCCATACTCAAGGGCTGAGCCCGCAGCGTCGGGGGATTCGGGCAGGACATTGGCCTGGTGAGTCTGGCTGACGACCAGTTCGCGGGCCTTGAGCACCCGGTCGGTCACCGCGCTCTTGGCGTAGTACGGGCTCTCCAGGGCCACGGACAAACTACCGCCCGCCGCACCGGCACCGCCGGCCCGAGCGACGAAACTGCCGTCCAGGTACAGGCCGTTGTTGGAGGCGAAGCCGATGCTGCCGCCATTGCTGGCGACCTGCACCCGCCCTTGTCCGGGAATGTCCAGGGCGGCCTGGGTGCCGGATGCATCCAGCCGCGCACCGTCGCGCACCACCACGAACAGGTCACTGGCCTTGGCGATGCCGGTGGCCAGGTCGATCTCGCCACCGATGCTGATGTTGCCGCCGTTGCGCACCTGGCCATAGCTGCGCCCACGATTGTCCACGGCGCTCACTGCCCGGGCCGCGACATCGATCAGCGCCTGCTCGCCGACCCAGATCGAGCGTCCGTGGCCGGCAGCGTTGGCTGCCTCGGAACTGGCCACGGTGAGGCCAGCGAGGCTGACGCTGCCGCCCCAGGCATTGAGGGTGCCGTTCATGGTCAACTGGCCGACGCTGCGCAAGTTGATGGCTTGCCCCGGATCGACATTGATCACCGCGCCCTGGCCCACGTTCAGCGCCGTGGTCGCCAGTTGCGCGCCGCTGGAGTACTGGTTGCCGGCGGTCAGGGCCAGCCCGGCGCCACGGCGCTGGGTCAGCACGCCTTTGGTCGCATCCTGCTGGTACAGATCCGGCAGCCAGGGCTCCAGGATGCTGGCCGGATCGCTGCCGGTGCCGGCGTTGCCAGCCTGGGAGCCGAGGCGATAGACCGGCATCTTGACGTCGACCCTGGCGTTCTCGGCGACCACCAGTCCTTCGTTGCCGGTGATGTCGTAGGCTGAGAAGCCCTTGTCGAAGAAGTCCCCCGCCAACTGCAGGGTGCCGGGCTGCGGCGCCACATCCCGCGCACCGATCAGCACCTTGTGCGCCTGCAGGGCCAGGGTGCCGCCGCCGTTGAGCCCATGGCCGCGCAGCTCTGCGTCGAGATCCAGCTTGCCATCGGCCGCCAGGGTCACATCGCCCCCCTTGCCACCGCTGAGCTTGCCATCGAATCCGATGGTGCCGCCGGAGCCGGCATCCACCAGGCTGCCCTTGGCCAGGTTGAGGTCGCCACTGCTGCGCAGCGACACCTTGCCGCCGTTGCTGAACGCCACGCCGCCGTTGTTCAGCGGATCGAGGGCCAGGTTGTTCCAACGCCCCGACACATCCAGCTTGACCCCGCGGGTGACATCGACCCGGGCCTGGACGCCGCCAGTGGGGGCAAGGATCACGTCGCCCACCGCGAAATTGCGGTTCGCGTCCACCTGGCTCAGCACGTTGCCGGCATTGATACTGCCGCCGTGGGCAGCGAGGTTGGCGTTGATCTTGACCTGGGGACCGAACAGCGTGATGTCCCCTCCATCGGCCACCGTCAGCGCGCCATCGACCTGGATCCGCTGCCGGGCACCGACCTTGATCGCCCCCAGTTGCAGGCCATTGAGCTGGTCGCTGTCGAGTACCAGCCGCCCCTGGCGATCGGCGGGCAAGGCGCTGTCCAGGTCCAGGCCGTCGGCGATCTTCTGCTGGTTGGCGGCGATCAGCACCTGGTCCACGGTGGGGCTCAAGGCATGGCGCAGGACACCGCTGGTCTTGTTATAGATCGGCGTGTAGTTGCCGATGATCAACTGGGCGCGCTGGGCTGCCGCCTTGTGCGATTGCTGGTAGCCATCGAGGTTGGGCTTGGGCGCCTGGACCTGCCGGTCGCCCTTGAACACATCGCTGACCAGTTGCCCTTCGAGCACCGCGTTGCCGGTGCCGATCACCAGCTTGCCGGCATCACGGCCCACCGTGTAGCCCGCCTCGTAGCGCTGCTGCTGGGCGATCAGCGGGTTGTAGTAGTAATCGGTGCGCCCCCAGCGCGGGCTGCTGTCCACATAGCCTTTGTAGATCCCGGTATAGAGCAGGTCCCCTGGAGCCCGGGACAGTTCGTACAGGCGCCCGTCCACGCCCTTGAGCCAGGTCTGCTGGATATAGCCGCCTTGCACGTCCACGGTACCGCCGGACAGGTTCAACTGGGCGCCGGACTGGGTCACCACATCCTTGCCGGTGAAGGTCAGGGTCCCGCCCTGGGCCATCCACTCACCGATGTTGTGCCGCTGGGTGCCCAGGTAACCGCCCACTTCCAACAGTCCGCCGGCGGTGTACCAGCGGTCGCTGGCATAACCGTTGGTGCCCGCCGGCACGAAGATCAGCTCGCGCAGGTCGACCCACACATCGTTGTTGATCAACTTGCCGGCGTCACGATTACCCGCCGAATCGCGTTGCTCGTTGCCCTGGAGGTTGATCTTGATGTTGTTGGATTCCATCGCCACCTTGACCCCGACGGCGCCGGCAACGTCGATCACCGCGCCGTCGCGCACCAGGCTGCGCTGGCCGGCGCTGACCGCTACCTGGCCACCGGTGGCCAGGGTGATGGAGCCCTTCTGGAAGTCCACGGTACCGCCACTGACGATCTCCACCCGGGACTGGTCGGTACGGTCGGCAACGCTGCTGAGGTTGTTGAACTGGCCGGTGATCAGGTTGGCCGGGGTGCCGTCGAGGTTGCCCAAGCCGCTGTTGCGCTGGCTATCCAGGGCGCCGCTGCCGCTGCTGTCCAACAGGATCGCGGTAGTGCTGCCCTGCCCCAGGGTCACGCTACCGCTGCCGTCGCTGGCGGAGTTGAGCAAATGGATGGTGCCCCGGGTATCCACCGAGGTACTGGCCAGCGCCACGCCGTTCTGCAGCACTTGGTGGCCGGTCAGGGTGATGTCGCCGGTGGAGGCCATGATCAGGCCATTGTTGCTGACCTTGCCGGCACTGCTGCCCGGCTTGAGCGAGGTGGCCACTTCATTGCCGCGGGTGGTGGAACGCTGGTTGCCCTCGGTCCCGACTCCGCGGCGAATGTAGAAACTGTCCCCGGCGGCCAGGGTGGTCTGGCCCTTGGCGGTGACGATGGTCCCGGCGTTCTCCACCTCGCTGCCCAGCAGCAGGGCGTAGCCACCGGCATCGGTGGAGGTGGCCGGGGCATGGGTCTGGATCGAGGCGCCAGCCTGGACCAGGACCTTGCCGGCGGCATCGGTGAAGGTCGGCTGGCTGCCGTTGGCGTCGACATACAGGCCACGCTTGCTGAATTGCTCGTCGGTGATGGTGGCTGCGGCCGCCACCAGGTTGCGCACGTTGACCTGGCTGGTGCCGCTGAACACCACGCCGTTGCGGTTGATGATCATCACCGTGCCGGCGCCCTTGATCTGGCCCTGGATCTCGCTGGGCCGACCATTGGGATCATTGATCCGGTTCATCAGCGCCCAGTTGGACTGCTGCTGGAAATCCACCGTGGTGTTGCGCCCGACGTTGAAGGTTTCCCAGTTGAGGATGGCCTTGTCGGCGGTCTGCTCGATGGTCACCGTGGTCTTGCCGCCGGCTTGGCTCTGCACCGGGCCCTTGGCGTTGATCCAGCCCTGGGTCAGGCTGTTGTCGACCTTCAGCCCGCCCTGGCCGAGGCCATCGGGAACGCTGCTGACACTGCCGAACGCAGCCTGGCGGGCCGCCGCCTGGGCCGCCTGTTGTGCGGCGATGGCCGCCACCGTGGAGTTGAGATTGCCCAGCGAACGCTGCAATTGCTGGTTGACCCGCACCTGCTGGGACAGCGGAGGCGGCATGCCCGGCACCTGGCCATTGGTACGCGCGGCAGTGGCCGCCTGGGAGGCGCCCTTGTCGGCGAACCAGCCGGAACTGAACGCCGGGGCGGCATTGGCACTGCCGGCCATCAACAACAGGGCGATGGCCTGGGCCAGGGGCTTGAGCCGCAGGATCGGCGCCTGGGAATCCAGGCCAGGGGGGTTAACCGGTGGTTTGCAGCGAACCATTACTACTCATCCTTTGTTATGACGCCCAGGGTGCGCGACGCTGTACGGCCCAGGGCGTGCGTCACTGCTTTAGGAATAGGCCGTTGTCGAAGGACACGACCGAACGCTTGTCATGGAAAATTCATGTTCTGGGTGTAACGCTCGCCGGTCGGCGCCGAACGGTGTGCCGCCCCTGCGATGAACGGGCTGGGCGGCCCGGAATGAAAAGATCAGCAACGGTCGAAACCGTTGCTGATCCGGGTGTTGCGGGTATCGGACGCGTCAGTTACAGCGGACGGCCGATGGCGTTGCAGACGCTGGCATTACCGATGCTCAGGCCGCTGGAAGCCGTGACGAAGCTGTCACGAATGGCGGTTTTCCAGGCAGCTGGCAGCGGTACGAAGCGGTTGTTCTTGATGGCGTTGTCGTTGTTGGTCAGCGAGCTGGAGCCGTAGTGGCGACCGAAGAAGGTGCGTACTTGCGAGGTCTGGGTGGCATCGGCGTAGCACTGGCTGAAGATCAGGTTGGTGAAGCCCAGGATCGGGTAGCCAGTGGAGGGGTAAGGCACGACGCTTGGATCGCTTGGGTTAGCGCTGGCGGCGAAGACCGGCACCCAGTTGTTGGGCTTGTTCAGGTCAACGGTTGGCACCGGTACAGCATTGATGGCAGCCGACACGTTGGCTGGAGCAGGCGAGACGCCAGCGATGTTCTTGGCGACGTCTTTACCGACGCGAGCGACCTTGGTGGCGTCATCCAGGCCAGCCAGGGTTGGCGCGGCGTAGTCAGGGCTCATGTAGGTCACGCGACCGTCGCCAGCGTTCAGCGCGTCCATCACGCCTTGGCTGGTTACAGCGGCCACGGCACCGGCTGGCAGGCCGCCCGAGTAGCTGGAAGCGAAGTTGGTGGTCACGGCGAAGGTGCCGGTTTCGGCGCACTTGGCGTTCAGGAAGCGGGTGAACAGCTCGGTGGTGCCGCTGCTCTCGTTGCGGTAGACCACGGTGATGGCGCCAGTGCGGCCGGAGCCGGAAATCTGGCTCCAGTCGTTGACACGACCCGAGAACACGCCGCACAGCTCGTTGACGCTCAGGTCAACGGCAGCGGAGCCAGCCTTGTTGAACGGAATGGCTACCGAAGTGGCCACCGAAGGCACCTGGATCAGTGGACCCCAGGCGGCGTTGTGGGCAGCGGCGTAGTTGCTCAGCTCAGTGGCGCTGAGTTTGGAATCGCTACCGGCCCAGTGCACGTTCTTGCCGGTGGTGCCGGCCACGAACTTGGTGTAGTCGTTGTTCAGGAAGGCAGCCTTGCCGTTGCCGCTGCCTACGCCGATGTAGGGAGCGAAACCGGCGGTCAGAACGCCAGCGGTCTGGTACAGCGGTTGTGGCAGGGTAGCGCCACCACCGTTGATGTCGGCCATTGCGGCCTGTGCCGAGCACAGGGCAGCCAGGGTCAGGGATGCCGCGAGAACATTGCGCTTAAACATGAAGAATCTCCTTTCGTCGTGTTCGTACGTTGGGTGAATAGCTCTTGCATGACGCCATGGCGCTCGGGCCAGAAGCCTTGATCCAGAGGGCTTGTTGGGTGAGGCCATGGACAGAGAAGTTCGCAGCTTCCGGTGACAGTTAAAGGAAAAATGCTCGGGAGAAACCGACTGTTACTGCAAAAGATTCTCGGGTGTTCGCAGCGCTTTTTTAAGGCCCTTTCGCCCAAGGTGACAGCCAGGTTTCCACAGCCTGGGCCGGCATCTTCCGGCAAGCGCCGTAGCCTCTGGGAGGGCGGCTGGAACATGACAGAACGAGGAACCCGAGGATGCCTGCCGAGAGGGTCGGGAGCGCGGGGAGCAGCCTGAAAAAAGAATCTGCCGGCCCGGCCCTCGCGGTGCGAGCGAAAGCTCGTACCGGGCAACTTGATGCCTCGGAACAGGCAGGCATCCATGGCCGGCAGATCAGCACAACCGGTTTGCCGGCCACGGTCGGACGGTGCGAGCGCCCTCGCCCCGGTCAAGTCACCAGCTGGTTGATCTCGATGATCGGCAGCAGCACCGCCATGACGATCACCAGCACCACCGCGCCCATGACCACGATCATCAGCGGCTCCAGCAGCGCGGTCATGCCCATGGCCCGGCGCTCCAGGTCGCTGGACAAGGTCTGCGCCGCCCGTTCGAGCATCGGCGGCAAGGCACCGGTCTTCTCGCCGCTGGCGATCAGATGGATCAGCAGCGGCGGGAAGACCTTCTCCACCCGCAGCGCCGCCGCCAGGTTGGCGCCCTCGCGGACCTTGGCCGTGGCCTCGCTGACGCTCTGGCTCAAACGGTCGTTGGACAGGGTCTGGCGCGCCGCCTCCAGGGCCCGCAGCAACGGCACGCCGGCGCCGCCGAGGATGGCCAGGGTCGAGGCGAAACGCGCGGTGTTCAGGCCCAGCACGAAGCGCCCGACCAGGGGCAGGCGCAGGATCCGGCCATGCCAGCTCAAGCGCGCCTGGGGGTTGCGCAGGTAGATCCGCCAGCCCCAGAACCCGGCCACCAGGACGGCGAAGCACAGGCCGCCCCAGGCGCGGATGAAATCGCTGGCGGCGAGCATCGCCAGGGTCAGCCCCGGCAAGTCCTGGCGGGCCTGGGAAAAAGCACTGACCACCTGGGGCACCACGTAGCTCAAGAGAAAAATCACGATGCCGATGGACACCAGGCCCACCACCCCGGGATAGATGAAGGCCGTGAGGATCTTGCCCCGCAGGCCATTGCGCTCCTCGATGTAGTCCGCCAGCCGCTCCATGACCTGGGCCAGGTCGCCGGACTCCTCGCCGGCGGCGATCAGCGCCCGGTAGATTTCCGGAAAGTCCCGAGGCCGGGCCGCCAGTGCCTCGGCCAGGCGCATGCCGCTGCGCACATCGGCCCGCACCGCGCTCAGGGTCTGGGCGATGTGCTTGCGCTCGGCCTGCTCTACCGTGGCACTCAGGGCCGCCTCCAGGGGCAGGCTGGCCCCCAGCAAGCTGGCCAATTGGCGGGTCGCCCAGGCCAGGTCGTTGTCCGAGAGCTTCGGGCTGAACATGCCCCCTGCCCCGGCCGCGCCCTGGTTGCCGTCCCGTTGCACCTGCAAGGCCGTCAGGCCCCGGCTGCGCAACGTGGCGAAGGCCGCACCCTGGCTGTCGGCCTCCAGGTGCCCGGACTCGATCTTGCCGAGGCTGTCGGCAGCTTCGTAGCGATAGCGATTCATCAGGCGTCCCGTGTCACACGAAGGATCTCTTCCGGCGCAGTGGCACCGCTGCGCACCCAGCGCTCGCCGTCCTCGCGCATGCTGAACATCCCGGCGCGCCGGGCCGAAGCGCGCAACGCCTGCTCATCGGCGCCCTGGTGGATCAGGCTGCGGATCTCGTCATCGATGCAGAACAGCTCGTGGATCCCGGTACGCCCGCTGTAGCCGATCTGGTTGCAGGCCGGGCAGCCCACCGGACGCCAGGTGCCGGGGTTGGCCGGGTCGGGCTGCTTGCACTGGTTGCACAGGCGCCGCACCAGGCGCTGGGCCAGCACGCCGAGCATCGACGAGGCCAGGAGGAACGGCTCCACGCCCATATCGATCAGGCGGTTGACCGCCGACACCGCATCGTTGGTGTGCAGGGTAGCCAGCACCAGGTGCCCGGTGAGAGACGCCTGGACCGCGATCTGCGCGGTCTCCAGGTCACGGATCTCGCCGATCATGATGATGTCCGGGTCCTGGCGCAGGATGGCGCGCAGGGCCAGGGCGAAGGTCATGTCGATCTTGGCGTTGACCTGGATCTGGCTAATACCCGGCAGGTCGTACTCCACCGGGTCCTCCACGGTGAGGATGTTGCTGGTACTGGCATCCAGCCGGGCCAGGGCCGCGTAGAGGCTGGTGGTCTTGCCGCTGCCGGTGGGGCCGGTGACCAGGACGATGCCATGGGGCTGGCGGATCAGGCCGTCGAGCCGGGCCAGCAGCGCCGGGTCCATGCCCAGGGTCTCCAGTTGCAGGCGCCCGGCTTGCTTGTCCAGCAAGCGCATCACCACCCGCTCGCCATGGCCGGTGGGCACCGTGGAGACGCGGATATCGATGGGCCGCCCGGCAACGCGCAAGGCGATCCGACCGTCCTGGGGCAGGCGTTTTTCGGCGATATCCAACTGGGCCATGATCTTGATCCGCGACACCAGGGCGCCATGCAGTGCCTTGCGCGGCGAAACCACGTCACGCAGGGTGCCGTCGACTCGATAACGCACCACCGAGTGGGTCTCGTAGGGTTCGATATGGATATCGCTGGCCTCGTCCCGTGCCGCCTGGGTGAGCAAGGCGTTGATCATGCGGATCACCGGCGCGCCGTCCTGGGTATCCAGCAGGTCGGTGATCTCCGGCATGTCCTGCATCAGCCGGTCCAGGTCCACCTCGTTCTCCGCCGCGCCCACCACTGCCGCGGCGCTGCCGGTATCGGCATAGGCGGTGGCCAGCAGGCCGTCGAGTTCGTCGTCGCGCACCTGTTCCAGGCGCGCCGGGCCGAACTGGCGTCGGGCCTCGGCGATGGACCAGCCAGGGGTCGAGGCGCACACCAGCAGCACCGCGCCCTCCTCGTCGTGGCGCAGCAGGAGGCGCTGGGATTTGGCCCAGGCGTAAGGGAGCTGGGCGCTCATCGCCAAACCTCCATCCGTCCAAGAATTCCTACACGAAGCAGGCCATGACTCGAACCTGTCGCCCCGCTCATTGCACAGGCACCGCGCGGATGGTGGCCCGGATGCCCTGGGGCGCGTCCTGCAACGACACCGGTTGCGCCCCGGGAATCGCCTTGGCCGCCGGCGGCAGTTGCGGCAGCGGCATGTCCGGCATTGCCCAGCTGTGCTCGGGCTGCAACTGGCCCTGGGCCCGGCGCATGAAGTCGTAGCGGTTGAGGGTAATGCTGCGCCCCGCGCCGCTGTCGCGAATGATGTAGGGCCGCAGGAACACCATCAGGTTGGTCTTGTTGACGCTGCGCTTCTCGTTGCGAAACAGCGCTCCCAGCCCCGGGATGCTCGACAGCCACGGCACCGCATCGTTGCTCTGGCTATAGCCATCCTGCAGCAGGCCGCCGAGCACCATGATCTGCCCGTCGTCGAGCAGGATGCTGGTGTCGATCGCGCGCTTCTGGGTCACGGTGCCGGCTTCCACCGAGGCCCGCGCATCGATGCTGCTGACCTCCTGGTAGATGTCCAGCTTGACCGTGCCACCCTCGGATATCTGCGGCCGCACGTTGAGCTTGAGCCCCACTTCCTCGCGCTGCACCGTCTGGAACGGGTTGTTGCTGTTGCCACCGCCGCCGGTGACATAGCTGCCGGTGACGAAGGGAATGGTCTGGCCGACGAAAATGCTCGCGGCCTCGTTGTCCAGGGTCAGAAGGTTCGGCGTCGACAGCACGTTGGAGCCGCCCTTGCTCTTGAGCGCCCGGGCCAGGACCTTGAGGTCCAGCACCTTGCCGATCCCCGGGATGTCCACGGTGCCGTTGACCACACCGACATTCAGGCCCTTGGGCAGCACGTCGATGCTGGTCTTGCTGCCCGGGTTGCCCACCAGTCCGCTACCGCCAAGGTTGACGCCGCCAAAACCACCCCGTCCCGCCATGTTGCCGGCTTGCCATTGCACGCCGAATTCGTTGGCATCGTCTTCGTTGACCTCCACGATCAAGCTCTCGATCACCACCTGGGCGCGGCGCTGGTCCAGTTGGTCGATGACTTCCCGCAGGTTGCGATAAAGAGGATCAGGTGCGGAGATCAGCAAGGTGTTGGTGGTGGCGTCGGCCTGGATGGTCACGCCACCGGCACTGAAGGCGGTGTTCTGCTCGCCCTGCTGGCCATTGCTGCCCAGGCCGCTGCTACTGCTGCCGCCCTGACCGTAACCCTTGGTGGTGCCGCCGCTGCCGTTGCCCAGGCTGCTATTGCCGGCGGTGCTGGTGCTGCTGCCGGCCTGGCTGCCGCCCTGGCCACTGCTGGTGCCGCCGCCCATGCCGCTGAGCATGGCCCGGGCGCCATCGTTGCCGCCGCTGTCGCTTTCCCCGGTGAGCAGGCCACGCAGGGCCTGGGCCAGCTTGCCGGCCTGGGCGTTGCGCAGGTAGACCACATGCAGGTTGCTCGGGTTGCTCTGGGCGTTGTCCAGCTTGTAGATCAAGTTACGCGCCAGCTCGGTGCGCTCGGGGCTGCCGGCGCGGATGATGATGGAGTTGGAACGCGGATCGCCGATCACGCTGATCTTCTGGGTCTGGTCGCTGCCCTGGTTTTCCAGCAGCTCGGAAACCATGGTGGCGATGTCCACGGCGATGCCGTTCTGCACCGCCACCACGTCGGTGTCGATGGCGCTCGGGGTGTCGATGCCATTGATGATCTGCGCCACCCGCTGCAGGTTCTCGGCGTAGTCGGTGACCACGATGGTGTTGTTGCCCGGGTAGGCGTTGATCGGATTGTTGGGCGAAACGATCGGCCGCAGTACCGGAATCAGGTTCACCGCGTTTTCGTATTGCAGGCGGAAGGTGCGGGTCAGCATGCCGTTGCCGGCCGGCTTGTCGGCACTGTAGATCGGCCCGCCCAGCAGCTTGGCATCGGCCTCGGGCACCACCTGGGCCACGCCGCCGACGTCCACCACGCTGAAGCCCTGCATGCGCAGCGCCGCCAGCAGCATGTCGTAGGCCTGGTGCGCCGGCACCTGGCCCTCGCTGACCAGGGTCAGGTTGCCCTTGACCCGTGGATCGACCAGGAACTGCTGGCCGGTGGAGCGGGACAAGGCCCGCACCACCGCCTGGATGTCGGCCTCGACGAAGTTCAGCTGCACCGGCTGGTCACCCAGCGGGTTGCGCGGCACGCCGGTGCTGCGCGGCGTGGCCTGGGCGCGACTGTTGGTCACCGGATGCAGCACCTTGGGCCGCTGGGCCTGTTGCGCCTGCGGGCGCTGGCGGTCGGCCAGGGCATCGCCGCCGCGCCGGGTATCGGCCAGGGGCTGGCCCAGTTCGCTGTCCACCAGCATCGGCTGTGGCGGGGTGGACTGGGTGGTGCTGCAGGCCCCTAGCGCCAGCAGCAGGAAAGGTGCGGCCTTGCGACACTGGCGCACGTATTTGGAACCTGACCACTTCATGAAGCTTCCTTAGCGCCCTGCGCCTGATCCATGCGAACGGTCCCGGACAGTGTGCCTGCCGAGTCATCGGCGGCGGCCGTGCCCGCGCGTTGCAGGCGAGCCTCCACCACCTGTAGCGAAAGCTGCCGGGGCGAGCCCAGCAACCAGCCGACCACGGCATCCGCCGGGGCCTGCTCGAAGGTCAACCGCCAGCTCTCGAGGCCGGCTTCATCGCTCTGCTGCAATTGGTAGTGATCCTTGAGGCCAGCCCCGTCCAGGGTCTGGCGCAAGGCCTGTTCCAGATCGGCCCCAGCCACCTGGCCCGGGCCCGCCGCCACTTCGTGCAACAGCACTTCCAGGGCCTCGGCCTGGGACCGCAGCTTGGGCGTCTCGACTTGCCAGTAGTCGATCTTGCGCAGGGCCGGCTGGATCAGCAGCGACCAGCTCAGCAAGGCCAGCAGGCCGACCGTGGTGCCGGCCAGCAAGCGCTTCTCGCGCAGGGCCAGGCTGCTCCAATAGGCCCGGGCGCGGGTGCGCAGCGCGCTCCAGCGAGCCCGGTACGGCGCCAGCAGGGCTTTATTCATCATCGTCGCCCTCCGGGGTTTGCATGGCGTCGGCCGAACGCGCGCCAGCAGGAGCCAGGGTCCGGCCATTGGCCTCGCGCTGGACGCTGTAGCCGGCCTGGGTCAGTGCGCCCTGCCAGCTGTCATCGGTGACTCGCGGTGCATCGGGCAACAGTTCCAGCTGCAGGCGCTCCTGGGCATAGGTCAGGCTCTGGACGCTGCCGACCATGAACGGCATGGCGCCGGCGGCCTGTTGCAACAGGTTGGCAAACCCTTGGGCCGGCTCCCCCGCCGTGCCACTCTGCCGGGCCTCCAGTTGCTGGCGGGCCTGTTGCAATGGATTGAGCACCACCGGCAATTCGGGGAACGCCTGGCGCACCCTTTGGATCATCTGGGCCTTGAGCCGTTGCCCCTGGTCGGCTTCACGCGCGGCGTACAGGTTCAGGCCCAGCACCCAGACCGCCACCGCCAAGGCGCAGCAGCCCAGGGCCCGGCCCCAGCCCTTGGCCGCGACACGCCCGGGCAACGCCCCGGCATGCAGGCTCCAGGCCGGGACGGCGCCGTTCCAGCGTTGCTCGGCCGGCTGCCGGGCAATCCCCGCCGGCGCTGGGTCACCGATCCAGGCCAATTCGCCCGCCGTACCGCGCCGTTGCTCCAGGCTGGCCGGCAAGGCGCCCTCCGCGTCCTGCGGCAGCAGCGGTTGAACGCCGCCCAGCACCAGGTCATGGCGCAGGACCAGCCAGCCATCCACGGCACACAGGTTCAGTTGTCCGGGCGCCGGTACCGCCAGGGCGTAGGGGGCTGGATACAAGCCCTGCAGCCTCAGGCCGGCCTGTTCCAGCCAGCGTCCCAGGGCCTGCAATTGCTCCAGCGCCAGCCAGCCCAATACCACTTGGCCATCGGCCTCGCGCGGGCCGTGGGCTATATGCATGAGCTCGACGGGACCGAGGATCAGCGCCTGGGCGGCACAAGCCACCGCCGCCTTGATTCGTGCCGGCGGCAGTGGCGGCAACTCGATGCTGGTCAACAGGCTGTCCTGGGGGTGCAGGAAACACTCCACCGGCAGTGGCTTGGCGCCTTTGCCCATGGCTCCCAGTTGCTCCAGGGAGCAACGTCCGCTGGCAGCGACCCGGTCATGGCGATCCAGGCGGGCAAAATCCACTGGGTGCTGCACGGGATAACCGGCCTGGCCCAGCTCAGCCAGGCTGGGCAAGACAATACGCAAGCGGCTCATGCACCCACCCGCGACCAGATCACCTGGGGCATGCGGTCCTCGGGACGGTGCAGCAGGGCTTGCAGGCTGACCCGGCGCTGGTCGCGGCGCGCCTGGCCCTGGAGCAGGAACCATTCGCTGGTGATGCCGACCCGCACTTGCTCCACCGCCACGTCCGGCATGCGCAGGCGGTTGACGAAATCACCCCGGTTGATGAACCAGTGCCCGGCGTCGCGCTCGACCACCAGGGCCCTGGCCCGCGACAGCGCCAGGCCCGGCACCACCGCGGCCAACACCTCGGCGGTGGCGGTATTGCCGTTGACCCAGGTATTGCCCGGCAAGATGCTGACGTGCTGCGCCAGGCGCAGCAGCAAGACTTCGCTCATGCCCGGCAGCCCCCGCAGCTCTTCCACGCTGCGCAGCATCGGCTGGCGGGCCGGCAGCACCCGTGCCTCGGCGCCGGGCGAGGTCAGGCGACCACTGTCGAAGGCGCCACGGACCTTGGCCGCACTGTCCGGGCTGTCCAGGCGCTGGGGGTAGGAAGCGATCACCCGCTGGCTGATGCGCCGGCCCAGGGCCGAATCGATGCCGATCAGCTGGCACAGCTGTTCGAACCCCTGCAACTGCACCGCATCCACCTGCCCCTGGAACACCAGGTTGCGCAGGTTGAACTTGCCTTGCTGGTCTTGCAGGCGCCCCTGGAAGGAGTCGTTGAACCCGCCCAGCGCCTGGTCGCCGATGGGCCGCGCCCAGGGCTGGTCGAGGCGCGTCAGGACATCGCGCTGGCGCGCATCCCAGAGCAGTTGCCGGCTGTACTCCAGCCCACCCTGCAACACCGCGCTGCCCACCACCCGCCCCTGCTCGGCCTCCACCGTGCGCATGAAGGACGTCTGGCGGGTGAGCATCGCCGCGGCGATCACCGCCACCACCGCGGCGATCAGCAAGGCGCTGATGATGGCCATGCCACGCTGCTTTGCCACACTGGGCGAACGGCTGTTCATGGCCGGCCTTACAACTGCCAGGAGCCGATGTCGGCATTCACGCCTTCGCCATCGGGCTGGCCGTCGGCGCCGAGGGAGAATACGTCCACCTCGCCGTTGGCCCCCGGGTTGAGGTAATGATAAGGATGCCCCCAGGGATCGTTGGGCAAGCGCTCCAGGTAGGAACGCCAGTTGCTGTCCTTGGCATTGGCCGGGCGTTCCACCAGGACCTTCAGGCCCTGGTTCATGCTCGGATAGCTGCCATGGTCGAGGCGATACAGCTTGAGCGCCTGCATCAGCCCGGCGATGTCCTGCTTGGCCGCGGTGGCACGTGCCTGGTCCGGACGATCCAGGACCTTGGGCACCACCATGACGGCCAGGATCCCGAGGATCACTACCACCACCATGATCTCGATCAGGGTGAAACCGCGCTGGGCGCGGCCGCCCCGGGTCCGCCGCCGTGTCCAAGCGCCCCCGGCGTCCTGGCCGCTAACCTGGGCTGCCACGCCACAAGCTTCCTGCTCCTGGCCTGGCGAGGCGATCTCCCGGCCTGCCGACAACGCTCCGCAGGCTTGGGGTGGGGACGTTTCATGCGCGATATCCATCTCGACATTCCTTGGCTTGAGTTCGATTCGTCGCGCAGTGTTGCAAGAAGATATGTCAGTGGTATTGAAAAACCTCGGGAGTTTCGGTCGCCATTCCGTCAAGCCCGCGGGCTAGTCTGCGAGGCTGTTTCCCGGTTTCGAGCAGCCCATGCGAGCGGTGTCCAAACAAGCTGGATTCACCCTGATCGAGGTCCTGGTGGCCCTGGCCATCATCGCCGTGGCGATGTCGGCGGCAGTGCGCGTGGCGGGCCTCATGACCCAGGGCAACGGGTTGTTGCGCGACAAGTCCCTGGCCCTGCTGGCGGCCCAGAGCCGCCTGGCCGAACTGCGCCTGGAGGGCAACCCGCATCCGGGCCTGAAGAATTTCGAATGCGACCAGGGCCGGCTCAAGCTGCGCTGCGAGCAGGCGATCGTGCCCGGCATTGCGCCGGGCCTGCTGCGGGTCAGCGTGCAGGTACGCGACCGCAGCCGCGAAGCGCCGCCCCTGGCACGGCTGGAGAGCCTGGTCGGCCGGCCACAGGCGCCGCGCCAGTGAAGCTCAGCGGGTCAACCGTGGCAGGGCCGGCGAGTCCGGCAGCTTGCTGACCTTGACCCGCGACTGCTCGCCGCCGCGCTCGATGAGCACGCCATCGGCCTCGATGGCAGCCAGGCGCACGCCCTGGGTCAGCCGTTCACCGGCGAGGAAGCTGCGCGCCGGCCCGTCGTTGAGGCTGAGGATGGCCACCGCCCCGCGGGCCCCGGCCATGACCCCGCAGACCTTGATATCCACCTGCGCCGGCCGGTTGGCGAACCACTGCAGGGCCGGACTGTCGGCCCGTGCGGCGAGCACCTGGGGCGCAGCCATCGGGGTCTGGGATTCGGCCGGGGTCAGCAGCAGCGACGACCAGGTGACGACACCGGCCAGCGCCGCCACCAGGGCCGTGTACTGCAATAGCCGGGGAGCTGAAGAAGGGTTGAGCAGCGCGCGTAGCATGGGCAGGACCTCCTGTTTGTCCGTCCCCGCAGCCTACAGCTCAATTCTCACGGTTTTATTTCACTGGACGATCATCTGCCTCGGGCAGTCTGGACCCATCGCCAAGGAGTGCAACGTGATGCAGAGCGGCAAGCAACAGGGGTTCACCCTGATCGAACTGATGGTGGTGCTGGTGATCATCGGCATCGCCAGCGCCGCCGTGGGCCTGAGCATCAAGCCCGACCCGCTGCAGCAACTGCGCAAGGACGCCGAGCGCCTGGCGCAACTGCTGCAAGTGGCCCAGGCCGAAGCCCGCACCGATGGCCGGCCCATCACCTGGCGGGCCAATGCCAAGGGATTCGCCTTCGACCGCCCGGCCGATGGCGGCAGCGGCGTCGACGACTTTCGCCATGACCGCCAACTGCGCCCGCGCCGTTGGGATAGCCCCGCCATGGACGTGCGCATCGAACCGCGCCAGCGCCTGGTGCTCAATGCCGAATGGATCAACCCGCCGGTTCGGATCGTGCTATCCGACGGTCAGCATAGCCTGTGGGTGGAGCGCACGCCGGCCGGCCAATTGCGCGTGGTGGAACAGCCATGAACCGTCGCCAGGAAGGTTTCACCCTGATCGAGGTAATGGTGGCGATCATGCTCATGGCGGTGGTCAGCCTCATCGCCTGGCGCGGCCTGGACAGCGTGAGCCGGGCCGACGCCCACCTCAAGGCCGGCACCGAGCAGACCGAAGCGTTGTTGCGGGCGCTCAACCAGCTGGACCGCGACGTGGCCCAACGGGCCACCATCGAGCTGCGCGAACCACAGCTTGGCGAAAGCGAGAATGCCGAACCCGAGACCCCGGCGCCCCTGAGCGTGCGCAGCTCCGACAGCAAGGGGTTTCGCCTGGAGGTGATCCGCAGCGCCGCCACCTCCGGCGAAGGCCTGCAGCGGGTGCGCTGGTGGCTCAAGGGCGACACCCTGTACCGCGCGGTGGCCGAGGCTCGCGATCGCTACCCGTTGCCGGCGCCGCGCGACGGCGTGGCGGTGCTGGAGCGGGGCAGCGATCTGCAGGGGCGCGTGTGGAACCCGGACAAGGGCTGGCGCCAGCTCAGCGGCAACCGCCAGGACAACCCCGCCGGCCTGGAGATCCGCCTGGTGCGCCAGACGCCCCAAGGCGAAGAACGCTACCGCCAGGTATTGGGCCCGCTGGATTGAGCCCGGTCCTGGAGCACTTGGCGGACACCGGCGGCGGGTCAGGTCCGTCGGGATCTACGGTCGCTGCGCAACCGGGCGCAGCCTCGCAGGCTCGACAGCGGCTACAGGCCGAACGGTACACGGCTTGGAGTAGCCGCTGTCGCAGGCTGCGCATGGCCGCGTAGCGGACATCGGCGGCGGATCAGGCCGAGCGCGGAGACGGTATCAGCTGAGCAGGACCACGCCGCCAGGCAACTCGGTGCACTTGGCGCCATAGGCGTCGCGAATCAACAGGGCCACGCCGGCCAGTTGATCGAGATAGAAACGCGCCTGGACCTTGCGTTTGCCGAGCTCGGCATTGAGCAATACCAGCATCCCGGGACGGTAGCGGTTGATCTCGCGGACCACGGTATCCAGCGTAGCGTCGTCGAACACCAGCACCTGCTCGCGCCAGGCGATCACCGCATGGGGGTCCACCGCCACTGGCTGGCCCACGCCACGCTCGTCGTAGGTCAGCTGGCGGCCGCTGTCCAGGCCAATGCTGCGCCCGGCCACCTCCACCTGCAGGCTGCCCTCGATACAGGTCACGCACACCTGGCGCTCGGTATTGCGCAGGTTGAAACGCGCCTGGCGCGCGCTCAGCCAACCTTCCCCGGCCTGGACCTTGAGCGCCTGCACGCCCTGGCTGAACACCTCGACCTCGCCCTCCAGCAACTCGATGCCCTGCTCTCCCACTCCCCGTTCACGGCGACTGATACGGGTCTGGGTGTTGAGCTCCAGGCTCACTCCATCGGCCAGGTCGACCCGCCGCTGCTCGCCGACCTCGGTGGAAAAGTCCGCCGTGAGCCCGGCGAAGCCGCCGGGCACCGTAAGGCGCACCATGAACAGTGCCGCCGAGGCCGCCAGCGCGCCGCCGAGAAAGGCCCGGCGCCCAAAAGTCCGGAAGCGTGCCTGCTGTTCCAGGCGCTGGGCCGCCGGCTGCAAGCCATGCCACAGGGCCTTGGCCTGCTCGAAGGCCGCCGCGTGCCCTGGGCTGCGCGCGCACCACTGGCGCAGCGCCCGGGCGTCGGCCGCGGTGGCCCGGCCCGACGTCAGGAGGACCAGCCAGTCCCGGGCTTCGCTCAGCAGTTGCTGGTCCGCCGAGGCCCGGGGAGAAGAAATGCTAAAGATGTTCAAGCGCGCAGATACTCACGGATTGATCAGGGACTCTTTGTCTAGGACGGTTTTCCGGCCCCGGGACCGAACCGCTGAATGACTTTTCTTTCAAGACGCAGGGCGCAATGGCCCAGGGCGGCCTTGAGTTCCTTTTCCACCATCCGTGTGGAAATGCCGAAGCGCTGGGAGATTTCCAGGTGCGGCGCCTCTTCCAGGCGCGCAGCGATGAAGATTCGCCGGCGGCGTGCCGGCAGCTCGTAAAGGGCCTTGAGCAGGATCTGGATTTCCTTCTGGCCACCCACCACCCGGGAGGGGTCCAGGGCCTCGTCGGCGACCTGCAGCAGTTCCTCGACCTCCTCGCCGGTGAGCAGGCGAGCGTCGGACTGACGCCGGTCGGCGGCGATGTTCAGGGCCATGCGATACAGGTAGGCATTGGGTTGGGCAAGGTTCGGCGGCTCCTCCATGCGGTCGACCCGCAGGTAGGTTTCATGCAGGACATCGTTGGCCAGGTCCTCCGACCCCAGGCGCCTGCGCAAGCGCACCCGGAAGTCCTCGTAGGACGTCAGGAACAGCCTGACCATCGCACTGTGCCCGGTGTTCTTCATACCCCGGAAGCTCCTTCCCATTCCTTGCAATCCATGCGTTTCCCTGTCGTGTCCGGTATCAAGAGTAAGGTCAGCGGCTGGCTCAGCGAGCTGGGTGCCTGGCGCTCGACGCGAACCTGCGCCAGGCGCTGCACCAACGCCTCGTCCCGTTGCCAGTCGCCGGTGCTAGTGACCAGGCGACTGTGCTGCACCCTGCCGTCGGCCCCCACCCACAGTTGCAGCAGGGCCCTGAAGCTTCCCGGCCGGGTCAGCGCCGAGGTGCACAAGCTGCGCTCCACCGCCCGCTGCAAGGCCGTGGCATAGCTGCTGTTGAGGCGTGTCCCGCGCCCGCCCCCCGCAGCGGGTTGCGCAGCCGGCTGGCTGGCCGGCGGCACTTGCAAGGTGAAGGCGTCGCTGCGGGCGTAACGAGCCATGAGGCCACTGCCAGCCAGCAAACGCCCGAGCCCCTCGCGAGCGTTGTAGTGTCCCTTGACCCCCACCGAACGCCGGCCTCGAGCCAACTCCCGGTCCACCAGCACCGCCATCCCCGTGGCACGACTGAACGACTCCAGGGCCTGGGCCAGGTCCTGGGCCGGAATATTCAGCGCCAGCAGGGCCTGGGAATCGACCCGGGGCGGCCCTTGCGGACTGTCCTGGGCCCCGGCTTCGGACGCTTGCAGCCACAGCGCGAACCCCAGCACACAGGTCGCCAAGCCCCCGTGCAATGAAGTCCATCGCCCGACCTGCGCTCTGCGTCGCTGCACGGCCTTCCAATCCCTGAAAAGCGTCATCCTGAGGCCAATTTATGAATCTGGTGTTACGGCCACGGCAAAAAAACCATCACTTTTTCAGCACGGTCTTTGCACTACACTCGGCCGCTATCGAAGCCCGCTTTCCCGGGCCAGCCAGGAGGCCTTGATGAAACGATTCAGTCTATATGCCGCAGGTCTGCTGCTCAGCGTCCTGCCGTGGGCGGCCCAGGCCGAGGAAGCGCGCGAGGGGTGCGTGGAGGTCAGCGTCGGCGGCTACAAGGCCCCCGACTACAACTGCCTGAGCCGGCAGATGGGCAACGATCCACAAGCGACCAAGGCTGCCCGGGCCAATGCCGAGGCGATGCGCAAGCCCGTGGAGAAACGCCCGCCGAACCAGCTCGGCCTGTCGACCCCGGCCGCCACCGGCGTGCGCATGGGCAACACCTTCGGCAACTCGGTCACCCCGCAACAGCGTCCTTGAACGACCCGAGGCTAGCGCCGATAGCCCCGGCGCCCCGTGCCCGGCCACTTGCCACAGTTCTTACCGGGCCCGCGCCAGGGCTTCGCTTCGGGCCTCGGGGTGGGCGAACTGCAACGGCTGGGCATCGAGGCACAGCGGGTCCTGCACGCCGATGAAGGCAAAGGCGGCCCGCCGTGCCGGGTTCAGCGCATCCATCCAGGCCATGAGGCTGCTCGGGCGCGGGTCGGCGCCACGGCTGGTGAGAAACCGCGCTTTCTGCCGGTTCACCTGGCCGAGGACGGGGTATCCGGGTACGTCAACTCGGTGCGGCCGCCGGAACTCCCGGGCCAGGTCCAGGCAGCCGGTTTCCAGGTCCAGCCCCTGCTCCTGCAACTGCTCGATGAAATAACGGCCCAGGGCACGGGAATCGGAACGCTCGCCCTGGGCGCTGGCGTCGATATGAAGCAACTTCATGGGACCACCTGTACCGCCAAAAAGCAGGCCATTGGCAAGCCGGATACTTATACCCGCCTGTAACTTGTTGTCGACTAGATTGCGCGACCATCTTCGGCACTAGTTCAGCAAGCAGACAGTCATGTTGCTCTATGGTGTCGAACCGCTGGCCACCGTATATTCTCGTACCCTTGGAACTAACGAGCGCATGAACAACTTGATGAGACAGGTCACCCAAAGACCTTGCCTGAGTATCTTTCTAGTAGCGCTTGCGCTGTTCATGGGTTTGCAATACAAGCCGGGGATTCTCAACTACACCACGCGCTTCGTCGACTTTGCCGACTATATGCTCCAGCACGGCATGACGCTGTTTCCCATTGCCGATGATTTACAGCCCTATCCTGACTACACCATCGCCAATACTTTCCTCATCTACTTGTCCTCTCTGCCTTTCGGTCGTTTGTCGATACTTTCGATGGGCCTGCCTTATTGCATCAGCGCGGCACTGATCCTGGTCTTCATCTACAAGTTGGGAGCGCTGCACGACAAGCAGTGGGGGTTGTACGCCGCGCTCTTTTCACTGCTGACCTGGGGGTTCCTGGATGCGGTCAACTCGCTGGCCCTGGATGTCTATCCCGCCCTGTTCAGCGTGGCGTGCTTCTACCTGGCCTACTCCGGCCAGTTGAAGCGCCAGCCCTGGCGCCTGGCCCTGGTATTCGTCGGACTGGCCCTGGGCTTCATGTTCCGCGGCCCCATCGGCCTGATCGGCCCGGCGATCGTGGTCGGCGGCTATTACCTGCTGAGCCGGCAATGGCGCACGCTGGTGCTGTTCGGCCTGGTCTCGGGACTGCTGCTTGTCGTCGGCGTAGCCTTGCTGGCCTGGGCCGCCCATGTGCAGGGCGGCCCGACCTTCATGCACGAAGTGCTGATGATGCAGGGCCTGGACCGGGTCGCCAGCGATCACAAGCCCCGTTACTACTTCTACTTCACCGGCGGCCTGATCACCTATGGCATCACCGTGTTCTTCGCCCTGAATGTCATCGCCAGGAAGTACAAGTCGTTCTTCGGCGCCCAGCGCCAGGCCGATAGCGAGCTGCTGCTTTATCTGACGCTATGGTTCGTGGCGTTGATCCTGTTCTTCACCATCCCCAACTCGAAGAAGGCTCGCTATATCGTTTCCATCACCCCCGCCATCGCCTTGCTGGCCGCCTATATCTTCGTCGACAAGAACGATATGTTCATCCGCGCCAGGAATTGGCTACTGGGGTTGTGCCTGAAGTTACCTGCCATTGGTATCGGGCTGGCCGTGGCGGTCTGGATATACAATTTTTACGCGGCCAAGCCATTGCAACCGAACTATCTCGGCGTGTTCGCTAGCTTTATCGCACTCACCGTGGTTCGTTACTTCATCGACCGCAACTACTATGTACATCCCCATCGCCAATTGATCGTCCTGGCCTATGGTGTTGCGGCGTTCCTTGCCCTGGATGCGTTCTTTTTCAACCCCATCACGTTCCACCAGGAACTGGCCATAGAACCGACACCCAAGTTCCTGCCCTACTGGTTCTGGTGAACTTGTCCCGGCTGGCCTGCAGCCAGGCAACTACACCAATGGCCGCACGGACTTACTTGGCCGCGTCATTGGGCATTTCGCGCAAGACGGTAGCCGATGCCTACGCCCTGCCGGCCCCTGAAAACGGCCTGGTGGGCAAGGTCGACCGGGGCACTTGCGCCAGTCCGCGCCCGGTCTAGGCCGAACGCAAGCAGCGTGCCCAAGACCTGGCCTGCGCCACGAGGCCCTATTGGAGCACGCGCGGGCCAGGCCACCGTGCCTCACCTGACAGGCCGGAGTCGAGCCCGTCGGCTCGCAGCATCCGGTGGGCCAGCGCCAAGCAGATCCAACCGGCCAAGCTGCTGGTGTTCAGGCTGATGGACACCCAGGATGAGGTGCTGACGCCCCCTGGAACATGGATTTTGCAAGCGCCGCTGCGCGCCTACGCAGCTTGCGGCAGCGGCGACACGCAGCAGGTTGCAAGATTTGGTAACACTACCGGATAAACACCCAGGTGAAACCCAATGGCCATCATGTTGTCCCATCGCTATCGGTAACGATCGAGACCGCCCGATCCGACTTTCGGGCCCGGCGGGTTGCGCAGCGCGCTACCCCTCTTCGAGCGACCTCGAACCTCTGTTTACCGGCGCGTGCATCCTCCCTGCGCAGAATGCCGCACCCACTCAATCAAGGCTGAAAGAGCGAACCATGAAACAGAATATTCTCCTCGTTGCCATCTGCGCCGCCCTGCTCCAGGCCTGCACGCCGGCTTCCACCTCCCATGAAGGATCGCCTTCCATGCCCGCCGCCTCGTCCACCGCTGCCCAACCGGCGCTCCCGGCCTATTACTGGAACCTGGTATCGGCCACCGATGCCTCGGGCAAACCCATCCCGGCCATGGCCAAGGGCACCCAGGGCAAGCTGCGCCTGACCTTCGGCCACCAGAGCCTGAACATCAGCGGTGGCTGCAACGGCCAGTTCGGTGGCTACACCTACCAGAACGGCGTACTGAAGGTGCAGCAACTGGCTTCGACCAAGATGGCCTGCGACAAGAGCCTGATGGAGCTGGACAGCCAGGTCGACCGTCTGTTCAAGGGTGACCTGCGCACCACCGTCACTGGTGATACCCCCGAGCCGATGCTGCAACTGACTACCCAGGATGGCTCGGTGCTCAAGTTCCAGGGCGAAGAAACCCCGGAGACCCGCTACGGCAGCCAGGGTCAGATCATGTTCCTGGAAGTGGCCGCCAAGACCGTCAAGTGCAGCCACCCACTGATCCCCAACTACCAATGCCTGCAAGTGCGCGAGCGGCGCTATGACGACGCCGGCCTGCAACTGCCGACCCAGGGCACTTGGGAGCCAATGTACGACTCGATCCAGGGCTACGAACACCATGACGGCGTGCGTACCGTGCTGCGGGTCAAGCAGTACGAGTGGAAGAACCCGCCGGCCGATGCCTCGTCACACGTCTATGTACTGGACCTGGTGGTCGAGCAGGACGCCTCGGGCAAGAGCAAGTAAGCACTGCTCTCGCCCAGCCAATACCTGGCGATCCTTATTTTGCCATCGTAGTTGTCCTTCACCCGACAAAAAGCCAAAGCGCAGCCCAAGGGCCGCGCTTTCGCCTTCAGGCGACTGTATGTCGCCAGCTCTGCTTCTGCTGGCTGCTCTTGGCAACGGAGCGGCCCTTCCTACCCCCGATCCCCAGCCATAAACGCCTCCCGCACAGACGGGACCAGTGTCACCGCATCCACGGCCTCGCCATAGGTTTGCGCGTGCTGCGGCACCACGCCCAGTGCTTCTTCCCGTTTCTTCATGACTCGCGATTGTTCGATGTGCAGCCGTCCGGCGGCGCAGGCGAAGTGTGGATCTTCAGCGACGGCCTGGAAGCGCCGTGAATGTCTGAACGCCATCGCGATCAGTTATGCCGTCTTACCCTTCCCAACAGCACGAGCACCAGGATCGCCGTCGCTGCCGCAGCCCCCGCCAAGACAAGAAGCTGAAAACGGAATGCGCCTTCATATGCCTGCAACAGCAGCGACCGTCCAGCCGTTGGCCAATGTGCCAGGGCATTGTGTAGGTCACTCATTGCCAACCGGTTGGATGCTTCGACCAAATCTGCATTCGTCATTCGCCCTGATGCGCCATTCGGCACGCAAACCACCAGCCCAGAGAGAATGTTGGCGGCCATCATGGCGCCCACGGCGGCAATGGCCATCCCGTCACCGGCCAGGCGCACCGCATTGAAGATTCCCGCAGCCATGCCCGCCCGCTCCTTGGGAACAACACTCATGGCCAAGCCATCCATCAACCCCCAGGGCAGGCCGATGCCAATGCCGATCACCAGCATCGCCAGCAAGCGCGCGCTTTGCGCACCGCCCGATAGCGTCAAGCCCAACCAGGCCAGTCCGGCTGCCGCAATGGCCAGGCCAATGCCAGACAGCACGCCGACGTTGATCCAGCGCGCCAGCACGCCGGCAATGAAGGGCACCACCAGTAGCGGCGCGGACAGCGCGATCATCATCTGCCCGGCTGCCAGTGCGCTGTATCCTTCGACCCCGATGAATCGGGCTGGCAGCATGACCAGTAACACGATGTACGCATAGGCCGGCGCAATCGCCAACACCTGCACTCCGACGAACCGGGCATTGGCGAACAGCGACAGGTCCAGCATGGGCCTGGCCTGCCGGCGTTCGATGACGACAAAGGCGGCCAGCAACATGAGCGCGCTCGTCAGGCAAGCCAGTACCCAGGCATGGCTCCAGCCTCGCTCGGGCGCAAGAATGATGCCGTAGGTCAGCACGGCCAGACCGGTGGTAAAGCTGATGGCGCCAGGCCAGTCCAGTCCCGTGGCGTCGGGGTCGCGTGTCTCGCGGGCCAATGGTGCAACGAGTGCCGATGCCAGCAAGGCGACCAGCGCCGGCAGAAAGAACACCCATTGCCACCCCAGGGTGTCGATCAGCAGTCCAGCCATGAAGGGGCCGAATGCCGCTCCAGCGCCGAAAGTCGTACCGATCAGGCTGAATGCGCGCGTGCGGGCGTGTCCATCGAACTCTTGTGTCAGTGCAGCCATCGCGCCCGCAAAAGCGGCTGCCGCGCCCAGGCCCTGAATGAGCCGCAGGATGTCGATCCAGAACACCGACGGCATGAAGGGAATGGCCGCTGTTACCAAGGCGAACAACAGCATGCCGGACAGCCAGACCCGCTTGCGCCCATAGGTGTCGGCCAGGCTGCCGGCGGCCAGTGTCGCACTGCCGTAGGCCAGGATGTAGGCGTTGATGATCCAGGTCAGCTCGACCGCGCTGCCACCCAGTGCCTGGTTGATCGAGGGAACGACCACCGCGGGGCCGGCGATGCTCAATGGAATGACGGCGGCGGTCAGGCAACCGGTGACGATCAACGGAGCTTGGCAGAATTTCGCGTCCGACTCGGACACGGTGGTGGTACTCATCGGGTATCCCTCGAAGATAGCGAGGCCATGCATGGCGCCCTCGGACTCACGGTTGCCGCGGCAATGTCGCGACCACCTTGGTGAACAATTGATGATAGAAAGGAACTAGATATGGAAAAATAGGGAAAAGATCACGATTAACATGACTATCTAGTCATCAATCGGAGCGTGAAATGGATAGCCACAGCGGCATGACGATCTTTGTGCAGGTAGCCGAATTGCGCAGCTTCGCGACAGCGGGACGGCAGTTGGGTATTTCCGCGTCGGCGGTTAGCAAGGCCGTGGCCCGGCTGGAGCAGAAGCTGGGCGTGCGCCTGTTTCAGCGCAGTACTCGCAGCGTGAGTCTCACAGCGGAAGGCGCGCTGTTCCTGGAACGCTGTCGGCGCATCCTCGCCGAAATCGCCGCGGCCGAGCATGAGTTGGCCAGCACGACGGCGACCCCGCAAGGCCGACTGCGGGTAAGCCTGCCTCTGGTCAGCGGGTTGATGTGGCCGGTGTTGTCGGCTTTTGCCAGCCATTATCCGCAAATCGAACTCGACCTGGATTTCAGCGACCGCTTGGTGGATGTCGTGGACGAAGGGTTCGATGCGGTGGTGCGCACTGGAGAGTTGAGCGACTCCCGACTGATGAGCAAACGCTTGGGCATCAGCCGCTTTGTCTGCGTGGGCGCACCCGGCTATTTCGAGCAGCACGACAGACCCGAACAGCCCGCGGACATCGCCCGACACGCTTGTCTGCTGCATCGCGTCCCAAGCACCGGCCTGCTGGAGAAATGGCGTTTGCGGCGCGGCGACGAAGACGTCGACCTGCGCCCGGCGGCAAGCATGACGAGCAACCATCTGGAGACGCTGCGGCATATGGCCATCCAGGGCCACGGTATCGCCTATCTGCCGGACTTCGCGGTCAAGGCGGCCCTCGATCGTGGAGAACTGGTGACGGTATTGGACGACTGGGCCGGTTCGTCCAGTACCTTCTGGGTATTGTGGCCCTCCAATCGGCAACTGTTGCCCAGGGTGCGGGCGTTCGTTGATTTCATGGCTGAACATCTGTTCCCGGCGGGATCATTCAGATGATTGGAAGTCCGCGTTGCCAGCCAATCTCCACGACACACCTGTGCCGTGTACCCCGGCGGCAAGCTGTTGGCCTAGGCGCTGCTCGATCACAGGCTTCCTTGGCAGCAACGAAAACCCCATGCCGTCATCAAGCATGGCCAAGCGCCCGCTGGCGAGCATGATGCAGCGCCGGTAGGTACCGGCCACGCGCTGTCAACGACCAGTGGAGCGATGCAAGGGTCGATGACAGCCTGCGCTGAGTGCGCCTTTTTCCCGAATCCATTGGTTCCTCCTGAGGAAAGGTCAGAAGATGTAAACCTTATTCAGGACGGGACAGCACCATGAAAAAAGCCCCGTATCTTGCGATACGGGGCTTTTGCGTTGCAGCGGGGTCGGTGGCTTACAGGCCCGACTGGCCGCTCATGGCCAGGTCCAGCAGTTCCCGGTTGGCCACTGCGTACATGGCGTAGTCGGTGCCGCTGGCGGCACGGATTTCCACCATCATTGCGCGCCAGCGCTCAACCATGCTCAGGTTCTGCTCAAGCCACAGGGCCACGCGGGCTTCCATGTCTTGCGGGCCATCGGCCATTTGCAGGACCGAGATGGTGATCGCCCGCTGCTGCCAGTCCACGTCGTCGCGGAAGGCTTCGCGTGCCTGGGCCTGCCAGTTGTTGGCCACCGGCAGATCGCTGATCTGCTGCAGGTACCACGGCAGGTCCAGGGCGCTGCCCACGGCGAAGTAGGCCTTGGCCACATCGGCGGCGTCGTGCCCGGTGACATCCGCGGCCTCGATGATCGGCAGCAGGGTGTACAGGTGGGTCGTACCGGCCACCATGCGTGCCAGCAACTCCGGTACGCCAGCCTCGACGTAGGCGGTGTAGCGCGACTGCCAGCCTTCACGGGTCGGACCTTCGAGCAGCTCGTCGAGCTTCAGGCCCAGGGCCGCCAGGTGCGGACCGAAATGCGCCACGTCACGGGCGGCATCCTGCTCGTTGCGACGGCTGCGCAGGAACCAGCGGGTGGCCCGACGACCCAGGCGCATCAGCTCGTCCATCAGCTCCAGCTGCACCTGTGCCGAGACCTGGTGGTCCAGGGCCTCGATCTGGCGGAACCAGTGCGGCAGGTGGAAGATGTCGCGCACGATCACATAGGCACCGGCCACGTTGGCCGGGCTCATGCCGGTGGACTCCTTCAAGCGCTGCACGAAGGTGATGCCCATGTGGTTGACCAGGTCGTTGGCGATCTGGGTGCTGACGATCTCGCGCTTCAGGCGGTGACGACGCATGGCTTCGGCGAACTTGCTGACCAGGGTCGGCGGGAACGCGGTTTCCATGTCGCGGGTCAGGTAGTCGTCGTCCGGCACCAGGGAGCCCAGCAGCTGCTCCTTGAGGTCGATCTTGCTGTAGGAGATCAGCACCGACAGCTCCGGACGGGTCAGGCCCTTGCCAGCGGCGACGCGCTCATTGAGCTGCTCTTCGCTGGGCAGGAACTCGATGGCCCGGTCCAGCTTGCCACGGCCTTCCAGGTCGCCCATCAGGCGCTTGTACTCGGCGATCCGCTCGTAGGCGCGACGCGCAGCCAGGGACAGGGCCTGGGTCTGCTTGTAGTTGTTGCCCAGGACCAGGCCCGCCACTTCGTCGGTCATGCTTGCCAGCAGCTGGTTGCGCTGCTTGTCGGTCATGTCGCCGGCCTGCACCACTTCGTTGAGCAGGATCTTGATGTTCACTTCGTGGTCGGAGCAGTCCACGCCACCGGCGTTGTCGATGAAGTCGGTGTTGGAGCCGCCGCCGTTGAGGCCGAACTCGACGCGACCCAGCTGGGTCATGCCCAGGTTGCCGCCCTCGCCCACCACCTTGCAGCGCAGTTCGTTGCCGTTGACCCGCAGGGCGTCGTTGGCCTTGTCGCCGACATCGGCGTGGCTTTCGCTGCTGGCCTTGACGTAGGTACCGATGCCGCCGTTCCACAACAGGTCCACCGGCGCCTTGAGCAAGGCGTTGAGCAGCTCGGTCGGGGTCAGCTTGTCGGCCTGGATGTCGAAGCGTTCCTTCATCTGCGGCGAAATGGCGATGCTCTTCGCGCTACGGGAGAAGATACCGCCACCCTCGGACATGATGCTGGTGTCGTAGTCGCTCCAGGCCGAGCGCGGCAGGTCGAACAGGCGCTTGCGCTCGACGAAGCTGGTGGCCGGATCCGGATTCGGGTCGACGAAGATGTGCAGGTGGTTGAACGCCGCCACCAGTTGCAGCTTGTCGGACATCAGCAGGCCGTTGCCGAACACGTCGCCGGCCATGTCGCCCACGCCCACCACGGTGATCGGGTCTTGCTGGACGTTGATGCCACGCTCGCGGAAATGACGCTGCACGCCGACCCAGGCGCCACGGGCGGTGATGCCCATCTTCTTGTGGTCGTAGCCGGCCGAGCCGCCGGAGGCGAAGGCGTCGCCGAGCCAGAAGCCGTAGTCGATGGCAATGCCGTTGGCGATGTCGGAGAAGGTCGCGGTGCCCTTGTCGGCCGCCACCACCAGGTACGGGTCATCGTCGTCGTGGCGCACCACGTTGGCCGGCGGCACCACGCCACCGTCCTTGAGGTTGTCGGTGATGTCCAGCAGGCCGGAGATGAAGATGCGGTAGCACGCTACGCCTTCGGCGGCGATCTCGTCACGGCTGCCGCCCAGCGGCAGGCGACGCGGCAGGAAGCCGCCCTTGGCGCCCACCGGCACGATCACCGAGTTCTTCACTTGCTGGGCTTTTACCAGGCCCAGGACTTCGGTACGGAAGTCTTCCTCGCGATCCGACCAGCGCAGGCCGCCGCGGGCGACGTTGCCGAAGCGCAGGTGCACGCCCTCGACCCGTGGCGAGTAGACGAAGATCTCGAACTTCGGCACCGGCTTGGGCAGCTCGGGGATCAGCTTGGGATTGAACTTGAAGCTGAAGTACGACTTGTTCTGGCCGTTGGCATCGGGCTGGTAGAAGTTGGTGCGCAGGGTGGCCTTGATCAGGTCCAGGTAGCGTCGCAGGATGCGGTCCTCGTTGAGCACCTGGACGTCGTCCAGGGCGGTGAGGATCGCCTGCTCCAGGCGCTGCTGCTTGTCGTCCAGGTCTTCCTGGGTCAGCTTGCGCGCCAGGTAGAAGCGGGTCTTGAACAACCGGGTCAGCTCGCGAGCGATGTCGGTGTGGTTGTTCAGGGTGCTGGCGATGTAGCCCAGGTCGAAACCGAGGCGGATCTGCTTCAGGTAGCGGGCATAGGCACGCAGCAGCGCCACATCGCGCCATGGCAGGCCGGCGGTCAGCACCAGGCGGTTGAAGGCATCGTTCTCGGCATCGCCGCTGACGATGTGGACGAAGGCGTCCTGCAGCGTGTCGTTGAGCTGCTGGATGTCCAGGTCCAGGCCTTCGGCGGCGGTGAAGGCGAAGTCGTGGATCCAGAACTCGCGGCCATTGTTGTGGCGCAGGCGATACGGGAACTCACCCAGGACCCGCAGGCCGAGGTTTTCCAGGATCGGCAGCACGTCGGACAGCGCCAGCGGGGTATCGGCGTGGTACAGCTTGCAGTGCAGCTCGCGCTGGCCGGTCACCTGGCCCAGGGGCTGGTAGAAGCTCATCACCAGCGGGTTGCTTTCGCTCAGGCTCAGCAGGTGCTGCATGTCCACCACCGCCGAGTGGGCGGCGAAACGCTCGCGGTAGCCGGCCGGGAAACCTTTCGGGAAGTCGGCCAGGACGTTGGTGCCGTGGGCTTCGCCGAAGCTCTCGACCACCAGGCTGGCGTAGTCGTCCTGCCAGCTGCGGCAGGCCTGCACCACTTCGCGCTCCAGCAGCAGCGGATCGATGTCGATGCGCTGTTTCGGGTCGACCCGCAGGATCAGTTGCACACGGGCAAGGACCGACTCGGAGAAGAAGGTCCAGAACTCGCAGTCGGTGGCCTGCAGGCGCTCCATCAGGACCTGCTGGATCTTCTGCCGCACTTCGGTGGAATAGATGTCGCGCGGCACGTAGGCCAGGCAGTAGCAGAAACGGCCGTACGGGTCCTTGCGCAGGAATACCCGGATCTTGTTGCGTTCCTGGATCTGCACGATGGACATCACGGTGCTGAACAGCTCGTCCACCGGCGTCTGGAACAGATCGTCACGGGGCAGCACTTCCAGGACCTGGGCCAGTTCCTTGCCCAGGTGGGCCTTGGGCTGGAAGCCGGAGCGCTGCTCGATGACCTCGACCTTGCGACGGATGTACGGGATCACCCGCACGCTCTCGCCATATACCGAGGAGGTGTAGAGGCCCATGAAGCGGCATTCCTTGATCACCTTGCCGTCGGCATCGATCTGGCGGATCGATACGAAGTCCGGGTAGGCCGGGCGATGCACGCGGCTGGGCAGCGAAGCCTTGGCGAACGACAGCGGCGTCGGTTCGCGCAGGTAGTTCACGGCGTAGTCTTCGATGTGCAGGTCGTCCCCGGTGAGGCCGGCGCGCAGCAGCTTGGCCAGGCCCAGGAAGGAGTTCGGGTCATATTCGATATGCCCGCCATCCTGGTCGGTGCCGACCACGAATTCCTCGTAGCCCAGGAAGGTGAAGTGGTTGTCCACCAGCCACTCGAGGAAGCTCTTGATCTCGGACTTCTCGTCGGCGGCGATGGCGAACTGGCTGTTGTCGATGCTCTGGATCAGCTCCTGGACCTTGGCCTTCATCGGCTCGAAGTCGGCCACGGCGACACGCACCTCGCCCAGCACCTGCTCCAGCTCCTTGCCCAGCACGCTCAGTTCGGCGGCGTTGGCGCAGCGGTCGATCTCCAGGTACATCAGCGACTCTTTCTGCACGCCTTCGCCCTGGGTGCCCTTGGGCAGGATTTCCAGCAGCTCGCCCTTGCTGCCGCGACGCACGCTGAGCACCGCGGTCTGCAGGGTGTGGATGCTGTAGCCGCGACGGTTGAGCTCGGTGCGGACCGAGTCCACCAGGAAAGGCAGGTCATGGTGCAGGACTTCCACCGCGGTGTGGGTCGACTGCCAGCCATGACGTTCGTAATCGGGGTTGTAGACGCGCACTTGCGGTTGCGCGTGATCGAAGCGCTCAAGCAGGCGCCAGGCAGAAAGGGTGCAGCCCGCCAGGTCGGACATGCGACGCTGGGTGAGTTCGTCCAGGGAAATGATGCCGAAGAATTGTTCAGCGAACAGCGCCACTTGTGGCAGTGCCTGTTCACTGATGTGCTGCGCCAGTGCCGCTTGCAGTTGATGCTGGAAGTCGGCCTTGCTGGCTGCGGTGAAGAACGCCATCTGTGGTACTCCGCTTGGGCTTGTTATTGATGGTAGCGTCGCGTATGGCCCCTTGAGGGGCGCCGGGGCATCTTGCTCCTGAATCTCGGGCAGAGGTCGCAGGATGCCAGGTGAATGAAGCTGGACGAGACGCGCAGGTCACATTCACTCCTTCCCGGGATGCGCATCGGCCAAGGCGAACGGGGCCATGCCCTGGCCGGTGATCATCACAAAACAGACGCAACCTATCGCACTTGAGAACAAATTGTCCGCTGCGCAGCTTAACGAGTGCGATGCGACAGCTGCTTGCGATGCTGCGACATATTCGGTCAACGGCACGCAACGGGTCGTTCCCGCCCAGAACAACACTAGCAGCCATGGGAGAAAAACCTTGGATTTTCCCCGCTTTCACGGGACTTACGCACCAAAAATGACCGAGACACCGATTGCGTTCACAACCTGTCCACCATCAGACAAATCAGCAGAAATTCCCCGGCGCTGGCAGAATTGCCTCTTTTGCCCTGCCCCAGGAATGCCTCCATGCAGATGACCACCGCCCACCTGATCGCCAACCCCTGCGATGACGAAGAAGACAACATGGCCATGCTCTGCTGCCACAGCACCCAGGGCGAGATGTTCCTGATGAGCCGCTATCCGGACGAGGACGAGCTGGAAATCACCCTCGACGGCGAACCCTCGACCCTGGACGGGATCAAGGTGACCCTCAGCCCCACCACCCTGCTGATCGAGATCGCCGCGACCGACACCGATGCCCTCAACGGCTCGGACCACCTGCACATCCACCACGCCACCAGCGCCGCCGACCTGGCCGAAGTGGAGTTGACCCTCAAGAACATCCTCAAGGGCACCGGCACCTACATCAGCCAGCTCTGATACCCCCGGACAACGGCCGCTGCGCGCCCGGGCGCGGCCTCGCAAGCTCGACAGCGGCTACAGGCCCACGTCCCAGTTTCAGGTAGCCCGGGCTTCGTGTAGCCGCTGCCGCAGGCCGCGCATGCCCGCCTGGCGGGCACCAGGCTCCCGTCGTGCCAGCCGCCTTGGGAAAAAGCCGGGATTTTTTCGAAATCGCTCTTTCCCCGTTAGTCGGCGGGGCCCGCTATGGATTAAAGTATCGCCCCCAGCCCGGGCGTTATCACCACGTCCAGGCGCACCCTCTCCAGGAACAGTCACCGATGGAACATCGTGAAGCGCTATTGGCGCTGCGAACCTTTCTTTCAACGCAGATCCTTGGCCAGGACAAACTCATCGAGCGCTTGCTCATCGCCCTGCTCGCCGATGGCCACATGCTGGTCGAGGGTGCTCCGGGTCTGGCCAAGACCAAGGCCATCAAGGAGTTGGCCGACGGCGTCGAAGCACAGTTCCATCGGATCCAGTTCACCCCCGACCTGCTGCCCGCCGACATCACCGGCACCGAGATCTATCGCCCGGAAACCGGCAGCTTCGTGTTCCAGCAAGGCCCGATCTTCCACAACCTGGTGCTGGCGGACGAAATCAACCGCGCCCCGGCCAAGGTCCAGTCGGCGCTGCTGGAGGCCATGGCCGAGCGCCAGGTCAGCGTCGGGCGCAGCACCTATGAACTGTCGCCACTGTTCCTGGTGATGGCGACCCAGAACCCCATCGAGCAGGAAGGCACCTACCCGCTGCCCGAAGCCCAGCTCGACCGCTTCCTGATGCACGTCAAGATCGGCTTCCCGGATGCTGCGGTAGAGCGCCGGATCCTCCAGCAGGCCCGGGGCGAGGCCTTGAACGGCGAGACCCTGCCCGAGCGCCGGGTCAGCCAGCAGGCGATCTTCGCCGCCCGCAAGGAAATCCTCGGCCTGTACATGGCCGACGCGGTAGAGGAATACCTGGTGCAACTGGTGATGGCCACCCGCACCCCGGGCAAGTTCGACCCGGAGCTGGCCGAGTGGATCGCCTACGGCGCCAGCCCCCGCGGCTCCATCGCCCTGGACCGCTGCGCGCGGGCCCACGCCTGGCTGGCCGGGCGCGACTTCGTCAGCCCCGAGGACATCCAGGCGGTGCTGTTCGACGTGTTGCGCCATCGCATCATCCTGTCCTTCGAAGCAGAAGCGGCCGGCATCGACCAGGACCGTGTGGTACAGCGCATCCTCGACGTCGTTGCCGTCGCCTGACCTCCATGACCCACGCCAGCGCCGAACCCGGCATCCGCATCACCCTCGGTGAATTGATCGAGATGCGCCACCGCGTGCGCGAGGTGCAGCTGTTCTCCACCCCCAGCCAGCGCAGCCCACTGGTGGGGCTGCATCATTCCAAGCTGCGCGGGCGCGGGGTGGACTTCGACCAGGTACGGGTCTACCAGGCCGGCGACGACGTGCGCACCATCGACTGGCGCGTCACCGCACGGACCCAGGAACCCCACACCAAGTTGTTCCATGAAGAGCGCGAGCGACCGATCTTCATCATGGTCGAGCAGAGCCGCCAGCTGTTCTTCGGCTCCGGGCTGATGTTCAAGTCGGTACTCGCCGCCCAGGCCGCGAGCCTGATCGGCTGGGCCGCCCTGGGCCACAACGACCGGGTCGGTGGCCTGGTCTTTGGCGACGACGAGCACTACGAGATCAAGCCCCGGCGCAGCAAGCAGAGCCTGCTGCAACTGCTCAACCGCCTGGTGCGGGTCAACCAGTCGCTGCACGCCGATGCCCAGCCCCAGCGCGACGCCCTGGGCACCGCCCTGCTGCGCGGCCGCGAAGTGCTGCGCCCTGGCAGCCTGGTGATCGTGATCTGCGACGAACGAGCGCTGAGCGATGCCGCCGAGCAACAACTGAGCCTGCTGTCGCGTCATTGCGACCTGCTGCTGATGCCGCTGTCCGACCCCCTGGACCACGCCCTGCCCGCCGCCGGCCTGATGCGTTTCGCCGAGCGCGGCGCGCAGCTGGAACTCGATACCCTGAGCTATGAGCTGCGCCAGGCCTACCGCGCCCAGAGCGAGGCGCGCATCGCCCGCTGGGAGCGCCTGGCGCAGAAGCTGCGGGTCCTGCTGATGCCCCTGAGTACCCAGAGCGAGATGGTCGAGCAACTGCGCGAGTACCTCAACCCGCAGCGTCCGGGAGCCGGCCGATGAGCAGCCTGGAACAACTGCAACCCCTGCTGCTGCCGCCATCGGTGGGGCTGTGGCCACCGGCGCCGGGCTGGTGGCTGCTGGCCGTGCTGCTGCCGGCCCTGGCCTTCGCCCTCTGGCACTGGCGCCACCTGTGGCCACGCAAGAAGGCCCCGAGCCGCGCCGAACAGCCCCTGGACCCGGTGCGCCTGGCCGCCCTGGCGGAACTGGCGCTGCTGCCCAAACCCTACGACGGCGCCCCGGCCGGGGCCTGGCTGCAAGCGCTCAACGGGCTGCTCAAGCGCCTGTGCCGCAACCACTACCCCAACAGCCAGAGCCATACCCTCAATGGCCGCAAGTGGCTGGCGTTCCTCGACAACCGCTGCCCGGCCGCCGGCCTGACCCGCTGGATGGTGCTGGTCGAAGGCGCCTACAAGCCCGAGTGCAAGCTCGACGACAAAGCCATCGCCGGCCTGACCCAGGCGGTGGACACCTGGATTCGCAAGCATGTTTGAGTTCGCCTGGCCGTGGATCTTCGCCCTGTTGCCGCTGCCCTGGCTGCTGCGCCTGGTGCTGCCGGTGGCCGACAGCGGCGAGCCGGCGCTCAAGGTCAGCTTCCTCGGCGACCTGGAGGGCCTGGCCCGGCGCCGCGCCCGGGCCAACCTGCCGGCCTGGCGCCAGCAGGCGCGCTTCATCCTGCTGTGGGTCCTGCTCCTGCTGGCGGCGGCACGTCCGCAATGGCTGGGCGAACCGCTGCCGGTGGCGGCCAGCGGTCGCGACCTGCTGGTGGCGGTGGACGTCTCCGGCTCCATGGACTTCCCCGACATGCAGTGGCAGGACGAGGACGTCAGCCGCCTGGGCCTGGTCAAGCACCTCCTGGGCGATTTTCTCGAACACCGCGAGGGCGACCGGGTGGGCCTGATCCTGTTCGGCAGCAAGGCCTACCTGCAGGCGCCCCTGACCTTCGACCGGCACACCGTGCGGGTCTGGCTGGATGAGGCGAAGATCGGCATCGCCGGCAAGAACACCGCCATCGGCGACGCCATTGGCCTGGCCCTCAAACGCCTGCGCCAGCGCCCGGCCCAGAGCCGGGTGCTGATCCTGGTCACCGATGGCGCCAACAATGGCGGCCAGATCGCCCCCATCACCGCGGCGCGCCTGGCCGCCGAGGAAGGCGTGAAGATCTACCCGATCGGCATCGGCGCCGACCCGGACCAGAGCGCCACCCTGGGCATCCTCGGCATCAACCCGAGCCTGGACCTGGACGAGCCGGCGCTCAAGGAGCTGGCCGAGGTCACCGGCGGGCGCTACTTCCGCGCCCGCGACGGCCAGGAGCTGGCGGCCATCAAGGACACCCTCGACCAGCTGGAGCCGGTGGCCCAGCAACCGACCCAGGCCCGTCCGGCCCAGGCCCTGTACCACTGGCCCCTGGCCGCGGCCCTGCTGCTCAGCGTATTGCTGGTGCTGCGCGAACGCTGGCCGCACAACCCCCTGCAACGCTTGCTTACCCAGGAGCATTTCCTGCAACCCTTGCCTCACTGGCGGCAACGCCTCAAGCGCCTGCGTCTGCGGAGGCGTCGATGATCGGACTCTGGCCCCATTGGTTCCGGCCCTGGTGGTTGCTGGTATTGCCACTGCTGGCCCTGCTGCTGTGGAAGCTCTGGCACCGGCAAAAACGCGCCGGCCGCTGGCAGATGATCCTGCCACCGGCCTTCCATGCCGCCCTGCTCAGCGGCGGCAACGGCCGCGAGAGCAAGCTGCCCTGGATCGCCCTGGGCCTGGCCTGGCTGCTGGCGGTACTCGCGCTGCTGGGGCCCAGCTGGCAGCGGGTCGAGCAAACCAGCCAGAAACCCGCCGACCCGCTGGTGGTGCTGCTGGAACTGACGCCACAGATGCTCGCCGGCGACGTACCGTCCAACCGCCTGGACCAGGCCCGGCACAAGCTGCTGGACCTGTTGGCCCTGCGCAGCGACGCCCAGACCGCTATCGTGGTCTATGCCGGCAGCGCCCACACCCTGGTGCCGTTGTCCGATGACCTGGCCACCAGCCGCAACCTGCTCGATGCCCTCAAGCCGTCGATCATGCCCGAGGCCGGCCAGCGCGCCGACCTGGCCCTGCGCAAGGCCCTCAAGCTGCTGGACCAGGGCGCCCTCGGCCAGGGGCGGGTGCTGCTGCTGGCCTCGTCCCTCAGCGAACAGGAGCGCCAGGGCATTCGCCAGGCCCTGGACGGCGATGGCCCGCAGTTGCTGATGCTGGGTATTGGCAGCCGCGACGGGGCTCCGGTGCCGCTGGACGATGGCAGCTACCTCAAGGACGACCAGGGCGCGATCCTGGTCTCGCGCCTGGACAGCCCCGGGCTCAAGCAATTCATCGGCGAAGTCGGCGGGCGCTATCGCCAGGCCCGCCTGGACGACAACGACCTGCGCGGCCTGGGCTTGCTGGGCGGTCCCCGGGGCGTGCGCGACGACGGCCAGACCCTGCGCCTGGACACCTGGGCCGACCAGGGCTATTGGCTGCTGTTGCCACTGTTGCTGCTGGCCGCCTGCGCCGGGCGCCGGGGTTGGTTGTTCTGCCTGCCGCTGTTGTGCCTGGGCCTGCCCCAACCCAGCTACGCCCTGGACTTCAACGACCTGTGGCTGCGTCCGGACCAGCAAGGCGAGCGCCTGCTGCAGCAACAGCGCCCGGCCGAGGCCGCGCGGCACTTCCAGGACCGCCAATGGCAGGGCGTGGCCTTGTACGAGGCCGGCAACTACACTGCCGCCGCCGAGCGCTTCGCCGAAGGCAACGACGCCCGCGCCCATTACAATCGTGGCAACGCCCTGGCCCATGGCGGCGAGCTGGAAGCCGCCATCGACGCCTATGAGCAAGCGCTGGAACTGCAGCCCGAGCTGCTACCGGCACAGCAGAACCTGGCCCTGGTCCGGCAACTGCTGCAACAGCAGCGGGCAGCGGAGCCCCTGCCAGAGGTGAAACCGCAGAGCCCGGAGGCCGAGGACAATGCCCGGCCCGAATCCGGCAGCACCGCCAGCACGCCAGTACCGGGTAGCGAGACGCCACCGGCGTCCGCCAGCAACCCACCAGGTCCCGGAGACGCGACCCAGGCCGACCCGCAAGTGCCCGGCCACAGCGAAGTACCCGGCAGCGAGCTGGACGATGCCCACACCACCACTCCCTTGCGCCCGGTGGACGACAGCCTGGACGCTGAACACCAACAGGCACTGGAGCAATGGTTGCGCAAGATCCCGGACGACCCGGGAGAACTGCTCAGGCGTAAATTCTGGTACGAACAGCAAACCCATCAGGATCAGGGAAAAACTCGATGACTCGCTGCACCGCCCTTCTGCTTGCCCTCGCCTGCTGGACCGCGCAGTCCCAGGCTGCCGGGCTGCTCGCCAGCCTGGACCGTAGCCAGGTGAACGCCGGGGAGACCGTCGAGCTGACCCTTGAATCCACCGACGTCACCCAATTCGGCAAGCCGGACCTCGCGCCCCTGCAAGCGCAGTTCGAAGTCCGCGGCACGCGCCAGGTCAACCAGCTCAACAGCCTGGGCGACAGTCACGCCAGCACCCGCTGGATCGTCACCCTGCTGCCGCGCCACACCGGCACCCTGGCCATCGAGCCGCTGCAACTGGGCGAACTGCACAGCCAGGCCCTGAGCCTGCAGGTCAATGCCAGCCCCGAGCAGGACCAGCAGGCGCACCTGGAGCCGGTGTTCATCGACGCCGAGCTGGACCAGCCCAAGGTCTATGTCCAGGCCCAGGCCCTGCTGACCCTGCACGTCTATCACTCGGTGCCGCTGTTCGACGACAGCAGCCTCAGTCCATTGCAACTCGGCGATGCCCGGGTCGAACAACTGGGCGAAGCGCGCACCTACGAGAAGCTGATCAATGGCGTGCGCCACGGCGTGATCGAGATGCGCTATGCGATCTATCCCCAGCACAGCGGCGTCCTGCAGATCCCCGCGCTGACCTTCAGCGCCACCCTGGCCAACCCCGGTACCGGCCAGGACACCACGCCCCCGGCTGCCCGGCCCGGCAAGCTGATCCACGTCAGCTCGGCCGAGATGGACCTGCCCGTGATGGCCAAGCCGGCGGCCTACCCCGCCGACGTCCCCTGGCTGCCGGCGCGCAGCCTGAGCCTGGGCGAGAGCTGGAGCCCCGAGCCCGAACATCCCCAGGTCGGCGACTCCCTGACCCGCAGCCTGACCCTGCGCGCCGAAGGCCTGTCCAGCGCCCAGCTGCCGCCTCTGCCCGTGGCCGAGATCAACGGCCTGCGCAGCTATCCGGACCAACCGCAGTTGAACAACCAGCAGGTCGAGCAAGGCGTGCTGGGCATCCGCGAAGAGCGCCAGGCCCTGGTGCCGACCCGCACCGGCAACGTCGAGCTACCAGCCCTGGAAGTCACCTGGTGGAACACCCAGGCCGATCGCCTGGAAACCAGCCGCCTGCCGGCCCGCACCCTGCAGGTGGCGGACAACCCGAACCTGGTGGTGGACGCCCCGGCCAGTACCGCCCAGGCCGGCCCGGCCAGCGACAGCCTGTGGTTGTGGCAACTGAGCACCCTGCTGCTGGCCTGCACCACCCTCTTGGGCTTCGGCTTGTGGTGGCGTGCCCGCTCCCAGCCGGCGGTGGCCCGGGTGGTGCAGAGCGGCCCCAGCCCGCGTTCGCTGCTGGACGACCTCAAGCGCGCCTGCCAGGCCAACGATCCCCAGGCCACCCGCCAGGCCCTGGACGCCTGGGCCCGCCAGCAGCCCGAGACCCTGGCCGAGATGGCGGCACGCTTCGTCCCGCTGTCCGATGCCCTGGACGGCCTCAACGGCGCCCTCTACAGCGAGAGCGGCCAGTACTGGCAAGGCGAGGAACTGTGGCGGGCGATCCGTGCCATTCCCACCGCCGAGCGGGTCCAGGCGCCCCAGGCCGATACCATCAGCCTGCCGCCGCTCTATCCCAAATAAATGCAGCTGCATGGCCCAAGCGACAAGAACCGCTTGAGCCTGCAGCTTGCCACTTGCAGCTGGTAGCTGCTTTTCCTGGAGTTTGCCTTGCGTCTGTTTCACACCTCCGACTGGCACCTGGGCCAGAACCTCCATGGCCAGGAGCGCGACTTCGAACACGCCTGCTTCCTCGAGTGGCTGTTGCGCCAGCTCAAGCACGAGCAGCCGGACGCGCTGCTGATCGCCGGCGATATCTTCGACACCGTCAACCCACCGGTCAAAGCCCAGGAGCGGCTGTACGACTTCATCGTCAGCGCCCACGAGCAGCAACCGGGCCTGAGCATCGTGATGATCGCCGGCAACCACGACTCCGGCTCGCGCATCGAACTGCCTGCGCCATTGATGCGCCGCCTGCGCGCCCATGCCCTGGGCCGGGTGCTGTGGCTCGATGACGGCCAGCTGGATGCCGGGCGCCTGCTGTTGCCGCTGACCGATGCCTGCGGCAAGGTCGCGGCCTGGTGCCTGGCCCTGCCCTTCCTGCGGCCGGCGGAAGTCACCGGCCGCCATCTGGGCGAGGACTACCTCCAGGGCATCGCCCAGGTCCATGAGTGGTTGATTGCCGCCGCCGAGGAACGCCGCCAACCGGGCCAGGCCCTGATTGCCGTGAGCCACGCGCACATGGCCGGCGGCGCGGTCTCCGAGGACTCCGAGCGCAGCCTGGTGATCGGCAACGCCGAGGCCCTGCCGGCCAGCCTGTTCGGCCCGCAGATCAGCTACGTGGCCCTGGGGCACCTGCACAAGCCGCAGAAGGTCAATGGCGAGGAACGCATCCGCTACAGCGGCTCGCCGATCCCGCTGTCGTTCTCCGAGATCGACTACAAGCACCAGATCCTCGACATTCGCCTGGACGGTGAGCAGTTGCTCAGCGTCGAACCGCGGCTGATCCCCCGGGCCGTCAACCTGCAACGCCTGGGCCCGGCACCGCTGGGCGAGATCCTGGCCCAGCTCGGCGCCCTGCCAGACATCGACCTGCTGGCCGAGGAACAGCGCCAGCCCTGGCTGGAAGTGCGCATACGCCTGGACGAACCGCAGCCGGACCTGCGCCAACAGGTGGAGAACGCCCTGCAAGGCAAGGCCGTGCGCCTGGTGCGGATCGCCGCCGAATACGCCGGTAGCGCCAGTGGCGACAGCGAGGACGGCATGCCCGGGCTGATCGAACTGGATCAACTGAGCCCCGAAGAACTGTTCCGCCGGGCCTGGCGCGATGCCTACGCCAGCGAGGCGGACGAACAGACCCTCAAGGATTTCGCCCTGCTGTTGCAGGACGTCCAGCACGAAGGTGAGCAGCCATGAAGATCCTGGCCATCCGCCTGAAGAACCTGGCCTCCCTGGCCGGCCCGTTCGAGATCGACTTCAGCGCCGAACCCCTGGCCAGCGCCGGCCTGTTCGCCATCACCGGCCCCACCGGCGCCGGCAAGAGCACCCTGCTCGACGCCTTGTGCCTGGCGCTGTTCGGCGCCGTGCCGCGGCTGAACAACATCGCCAAGGAAAACAAGGTCCCGGATGTCGACAGCGACATTTCCACCAGCGATCCGCGCACGCTGTTGCGCCGGGGCACCGGCAGCGGCTACGCCGAGGTGGATTTCGTCGGCATCGACAGCCGTCGCTACCGCGCTCGCTGGGAAACCAACCGCGCCCGGGACAAGGCCAACGGCAAGCTGCAAGGCAGCCGCCAGAGCCTCACCGACCTGGACGACGGGCAACTGCTGAGCAACCAGAGCAAAGCCGAATACAAGCAGTTGATCGAAGCGCGCCTGGGGCTCAACTTCGAACAGTTCACCCGCGCGGTGATGCTGGCCCAGAGCGAGTTCAGCGCCTTCCTCAAGGCCGACGACAAGGAGCGCAGCGAGCTGTTGGAAAAGCTCACCAACACGGCGATCTACAGCCAGCTGGGCAAGCGCGCCTTCAGCAAGGCCAAGGAAGCCGACGAAGCGCACAAGGCCCTCACTGCCCAGGCCAGCGGCGTCGCCCCGCTGCCAGCCGAGGAACGTGCCGAACTGGACCAGCAACTGGGCGCCGCCCGTGACCAGCTCAAGGCCCGGCAACTGCAACTCAAGCAGCTGGAGGCCCAGCACGGCTGGCTCAAGGAATTGCGCCAGTGGCAGGAGGCCCGGCACAGCGCCGCCGAGCAGTTGCAGGAAGCCGAGGCAGAGGCGCAGGTCCTGGCCCCCGAACGCCTGCGCCTGGAGCGCCTGGAGCAGTTGGCGCCGCAGCGCCATCAGTTCCTGCGCCAGGTCGAACTGACCGCGACCCTCGTACCTCTGCAACGGCAGATCGAGCAGCAACAGGCGCAACAAGCGCAGTTGCAGCAGCAACAAGAACAACGACAGCAGCAGGTCCAGGACAGTAGCGCCAGCCTGGCCCAGGCCCAGGAGCAATCCAGCGCCAAGGCGCCGCTGCTGCGCGAAGCCTTTGCCGAACAAGGCAACCTGCAACGCCTGGAGCAGGAGCTGGCCCAGGCCACCCAGGCCCGGGAGCGCGCCGAGCAGGCCAGCACCCAGGGCCAGCAGGACATCCAGCACTTGCAGGAGCAGCAACGCCTGGTGGCCGAGCGCCTGGAGCGGATCGCCGGGCAACTGCAGCACAGCGCCACCCTCGCGCCGCTGAGCGAGGCCTGGGATGCCCATCGCGGGCGCTTGCAGCAGCTGGTGCAGATCGGTAATCGCCTGAACCAGGGCCAGGCGGAGCTGCCAGGCCTGGAACAGCGTGCCGAGACCGCCGCCCGCCAGCTGGGCGAGCAGCGCGCGCAGCTGGAGCTGCTGTACCGCGAGGCCGGCGCCGAGCCCCAGGCCGTGGCCGAACAGATCCAACTGCTGGGCACCCTGCTCCAGGACAACCGCAAGCAGCAACGTTCGCTCGAGGACCTGGCCCGGCTCTGGGCCCAGCAGCAGGAGCTGGAGCAACGCACCCAGGCCCTGCAGGACAAGCAACAAACGGCGGCCATCGAGCGCGACGCGCTGACCAAGGCCGGTATCCAGGCCAAGGCCGACCTGGCGGTAGCCGAGCAGACCCTGAGCGTGACCCAGGCCCTGCTGGAGCGCCAGCGCCTGGCCCGCAGCGCCAGCGTGGAAGAGTTGCGCGCGCAGCTGCAGGACGATCAGCCATGCCCAGTGTGCGGCAGCGTCGAGCACCCGTATCACCAACCCGAGGCCCTGTTGCAGAGCCTTGGGCGCCATGACCAAAACGAAGAGGCCGCCGCCCGCAAGGCCGTGGATGGGCTCAGGGAGCAACTGGCGGAACTGCGCGCCCAGGTTCAGGGCCTGATCGCCCAGCAGAAAGACCTGCTACAGCAACAGGAACAACTGGCCACCCAACAACAGGCC
>NZ_JBJJLO010000030.1:0-59722 GCF_046230915.1 Pseudomonas sp. KCJK8993 | reverse complement strand
ACCGGCCTTGAATCGATCGGTACTCAGCGCCGATCAGCGGTATAGAAGGTTTGTGTCCCCTTCGTCTAGTGGCCTAGGACACCGCCCTTTCACGGCGGTAACAGGGGTTCGAGTCCCCTAGGGGACGCCAGGTTTACCCGCTATGCGGGATTTCAAGGGTCATTCGATTATTGAATGACCCTTTTGTTTTTCTGGCATCCGGCAATTTCTCTCTCTTCTTTTCCCAGCTTGTCCCTCCTGACCGACGGTCACGCTAGCGACTTGCGGAAAATTATTATGGGAATAATATTTTTCGTAATATTCGGAGGCAACGATGAACGATAAAAAAGCTCAGACCCGGGAGCGCATTCTCCAAGCCGCCAGCTCCGCGTTGATCCAGCGTGGTCCGGCCGAGCCGAGCGTGGGTGAGGTGATGGGGGCGGCCGGGCTCACGGTCGGTGGTTTCTACGCGCACTTCGAGAGCAAGGACGCGCTGATGCTGGAGGCCTTCACCCAATTGCTCGCGCACCGGCGCGGCCTGCTCGACGAAATGGACAGCAACCTGAGCGGTGTGGAGCGTCGGGCGTTGACCGCCGCCTTCTACCTGTCGCGCAAGCATCGTGACTCCACCGAACTGGCCTGTCCGATCCCCGCCTCGGTAGGGGAGCTAGGACGCCTGCCGGATAGCTTCCGCAAGGCCCTGAGCGAGCATATGGAACTGATGGTGGCGCAACTGGCCGAAACTCCCGAGGATACGGATAAAGCCCTGGCGGACATGGCCTTGATGATCGGCGGCCTGTCCTTGGCGCGCGCCCTGGGGCCGGGGGAGTTGTCCGATCGCCTGCTGCGCGCTGCCAAATCCGCCGTGCTCTGACCTGAAGCCGTAGCGAGCCCTGTCGCCACTTGGCCATTCACATCGCGAATGATCATCCAGTCAAGATTCAATACGCCCCCGCGAACCCCGGTTCGCCAGGTCCTCGAAGCAGCAAGACCCTGAGCCAGAGCTAGCCGGGCCTGGGTGGATGCGCCAATCGGGCTGGCCATCCGTTACACTGCATCGGTCAAAAAACTGACCGGGAGTCGGGCATGAGTTGGGATCTGGCAGCGCCGTTCGTCATCGATCTGCAGGTGGCGGCCGAAGATATCGATGGCTTGGGACACGCCAACAATGCGGTCTATGTTACCTGGCTGGAGCGTTGTGCCTGGCGCCATTCCCAGCGCCTGGGGCTGGACCTGGCTGAATATCGCCGTCTGGACCGGGCCATGGCCGTGGTGCGGCATGAAATCGACTACCTGGCCGCCGCCTACGAGGGCGATGAGTTGCAATTGGCCACCTGGATCGTCGATTGGGACCAGCGCCTGAAGATGACCCGGCGTTTCCAACTGGTGCGCCCGTGCGATGGCGCGACCCTGCTGCGGGCCCAGACCACGTTCGTCTGCATCGAGCTGTCCAGCGGCAAGCCCAAGCGCATGCCCGCCGAGTTCCTCGACGGCTATGGGCCGGCCCTGCAATCCTGCTGAGGCGTCCCCCGGTGCGTGGAGTGCGGGCTCCGCTTGCCGGCAGTTGCTAACGGCAAGGTACTGCCAGCGTTTGAAACCCAGTAAACTGGCGCCCGTTTTTTCGCCTGTTTTCGTCGAGTGTGTTTCATGCAAATTGCCCTGGCGCCCATGGAAGGGTTGGTCGACAACATTCTGCGGGATGTACTGACCCGTGTTGGTGGGATCGACTGGTGCGTCACCGAGTTCATCCGCGTCAACGACCGCCTGCTGACGCCTGCCTATTTCCACAAGCTTGCTCCCGAATTGCTGCAAGGTGCACAGACGGCGGCCGGGGTGCCGCTACGGGTGCAACTGCTCGGCTCCGATCCGGTCTGCCTGGCCGAGAACGCGGCGCTGGCCTGCGAGTTGGGGAGCGAGGTCATCGACCTGAACTTCGGTTGTCCGGCCAAGACCGTCAACAAGTCCCGCGGCGGTGCGGTGCTGCTCAAGGAGCCCGAGCTGCTCAACCAGATCGTCGAGCATGTGCGGCGGGCGGTTCCGGCGCATATCCCGGTCACGGCCAAGATGCGCCTGGGTTTCGATAGCCCGGATGGTGCTTTGGTATGTGCCACCGCGCTGGCCGAAGGTGGCGCCGAGCACATCGTGGTGCATGCGCGGACCAAGGTCGATGGCTACAAGCCCCCGGCCCATTGGGAGTGGATTCCTCGGGTCCAGGAAGTGGTCAAGGTGCCGGTGTTCGCCAACGGCGATATCTGGAGCGTCGAGGACTGGCGGCGCTGCCGGGAAATCAGCGGGGTCGAGGACATCATGCTGGGGCGCGGGCTGGTTTCACGTCCGGACCTGGCTCGGCAGATCGCCGCGGCTCGGGCTGGCGAAGAAGTGGTGGCGATGTCCTGGGCCGAATTGCTGCCCTTGATTCATGACTTCTGGACCCAGGTGGTGGCGCAATTGACTCCGCGTTCGGCCCCGGGGCGGCTGAAGCAGTGGTTGGCGATGCTGACCCGCAATTACCCCGAGGCGGTCGAGTTGTTCACCGCGTTGCGGCGGGAAACCGAGCTGGACCAGGTTGGCAGGTTGCTGGGTATGCCGTGCAGCGAGACGGCTTGAAGAAATTTCCATGGACACTCTTGAAATGCCTCGGACGGTCCTTATCTCTTGGGTACGCGACGCCGAACTCGGGTCGCGTAGATAACCACTCGCTGACTATCAGGAGATTTACCCATGAGTACTGCATTTTCCCTGGCTCCGCTGTTCCGTTCCTCTGTTGGCTTCGACCGTTTCAACGAGCTGTTCGAGTCGGCCCTGCGCAACGAACCGGGCAGCAGCTATCCACCCTACAACGTTGAAAAGCACGCCGATGACCAATACCGCATCGTGATCGCCGCCGCCGGTTTCCAGGAACAAGACCTGGAGCTGCAAGTGGAGAAAGGCGTGTTGACCGTGAGCGGTGGCAAGCGTGATGCCAACGAGGGCGTCACCTACCTGCACCAGGGCATCGCCCAGCGGGCTTTCAAGTTGTCCTTCCGTCTGGACGACCATATCGAGGTCAAGGCCGCGGCCCTGAATAATGGGTTGCTGAACATCGACCTGCTGCGGGTCGTACCGGAAGAAGCCAAGCCCAAGCGCATCCCGATCAACGGCATGCAGCAAGCGGTCCTGCAGCACTAAGACCTGCAAGCAGGACAAGGGCGCCCCGCGGGCGCCCTTTTTCGTGCCTGTCATTCCAGCAGTTTCTTGAATTCGCCTAGCGGGAGTGGCCGGCTGTGCAGGTAGCCCTGGTACAGGTGGCACTCCAGGCCTCTCAGGAACTCCAGCTGTTGCGGGGTCTCGACGCCTTCGGCGATCACCTTCAATTCCAGGCTGCGGGCCATGGCGACGATGGCCCGGATGATCTCCGCATCATTGGGATCGTGGGTGGCATCGCGGACGAAGGACTGGTCGATCTTCAGTGTGTCCACTGGCAGGCGCTTGAGGTAGGTCAAGGATGAGTAGCCCGTGCCGAAGTCATCCATGGCGAAGCTGACCCCAAGCTTCTTCAGGCGGCGCATTTTGTTGATGGTGTCTTCCAGGTTCTGGATCACGATGCCTTCGGTGATCTCCAGCTTCAGTAACGACGAAGGCAAGGCATAGGCCGCCAGGCTGTGCTCGATTCGCTCGACGAAATCGTTCTGGCGGAACTGCCGGGGACTGATGTTCACGCACAGGCTGAACTGGTGCGGGTCCACCAGGCCTTCTTCGATCAGTTGGCTGAAGGCCAGGCAGGATTCATCGAGGATCCAGGTGCCCACCTCGAGGATCAGCCCGCTGTCCTCGAGCACCTTGATGAACTCGGTCGGCGACTGCGCCCCCAGTTCCGGATGTTGCCAGCGCACCAGCGCCTCGGCGCCGACGATGCGATTGTCGCGAGCATCCACCTGAGACTGGAAGTGCACGCTGAACTCGCCCCGGGACAGCGCCAGGCGCAGGTCGGTTTCCATGCGCAAGCGTTCGCTGGCGGCCTTTTGCATGGTGTTGTGGTACATCTGCGTGGTATTGCGTCCCGAGTCCTTGGCGCGATACAGAGCGATATCGGCACGCTTGAGCAGGTCGGTGGGGGTCGAGCCGTGGTCGGGGATCAGCGCCACGCCAATGCTGGGCGTGACCTGCAGGCGCTGGCCGTCGAGGAACATCGGCTCCGACAGCAGTTCGCGCAAGGTGCCCGCCAGTTGCCGCACCTGTTCGCTGACGTCGTTGCGCGAGCCCTCCAGGCCGCTGAGCAGGACCACGAACTCGTCGCCGCCCAGGCGCGCCACCGTGTCCTCCATGCGTACGCTGGCTTCCAGTCGCGCAGTGATGATCTTCAGCACCGTGTCGCCCACCGGATGCCCCAGGGAATCGTTGATGTGCTTGAAGTGGTCCAGGTCGAGGAATAGCAGGGCGCCGCGCAGGTTATGCCGCTTGAGCAGGGCGATCTGCTGGCTCAGGCGGTCCATCAGCAGGGCGCGGTTGGGCAGGTTGGTCAGAGGATCGTGGTAGGCCAGGTGGCGGATCTGCGCCTGGGCATTCTTCAGCAAGCTGACGTCCCGGGCGGTCAGCAGCAGGCAGGGGGTTTCATTGAGGGTGATCGGCTCTACCGATACCTCGAGGGTGAAGATTTCCCCGCGCTTGTTGCGCCCCAGCATCTCCAGATGGCGCGCCCGACCCTTGAGCTTGAGCTCGGCCAGCAGCGTGGCCAGTTGGGTTTCCTCGGCCCAGATCCCGACCTCGTACAGGGTATGGCCCATCACTTCGTCGGTGCGGTAGCCGGTCAGGCGGCAGAAGCCGTCGTTGACCTCCAGGTAGCGGCCGGTATCGCGTTCGGTGATGGTGATGGCGTCGGGGCTGGAGTGGAAGGCCTTGGCGAACTTCTCTTCGCTGGCCTTGAGCGCCGCTTCCGAGCGTTGCTGCTGGGTGATGTCGCGCAGGGTGGTGACGATGCACGGTTGCTTGTCGACGATGATCTGGCGGCTGGAGATGATGCAGGTCAAAGGCTGGCCGTCCTTATGGTTGACCACCACCGCCACGTTGTTCAGCGCCTGTTCGCGGATCACTTGTTCGATTCGCCGCAGACGCGGCGCGGGGTCTTCCCAGAGGCCGATCTGCTCGGCGCTGCGATTGATCACGTCGTCCAGGGTCCAGCCGAAGGTCTGGGTGAAGCTGGAGTTGATCTCGATGAACTGGCCGGTTTCCAGCAGGGTGACGCAGATCGGGTCGGGGCTGACCTGGAACAGGCTGGCGAATTTCTCTTCGGAGGTGATCAGGCGCTGCTCGCGTTCCACCTGCTCGGTGATGTCCAGCAGGGTTCCGGCCATGCGCAAGGGGTTGCCTTGCTCGTCGCGATAGAGACGGGCGCGGCTTTCCAGGTAACGCGAGCTGCCATCGGCCAGTTGCACGCGATAGGTCAGCTGATAGTTGCCCGCGGGGCCTTCGCGCAGGCTGCGATAGGCGTCGCGCATGGAGTTGCGCTCCTCGGTGGGCACGCCCTCGAAGAAGGCATCGAAGGACTCGTGAAACGGTGCAGGCTCCAGGCCGTGCAGCTGCGCGGCTCGTGCCGAGCCATAGAGCATGCCACTGGGGATGTGCCAGTCCCAGGTGCCCAGTTGCGCCGAGTCCAGGGCCAGGTCCAGGCGTTCCTGGCTGTCCTTGAGGGCCTGTTCGGCGCGTTTGCGCTCGCTGGTATCGAGAAAGGTGCTGAGCAAGAAGGCCTTGCCCTCCAGTTCGACCTTCTGTGCGCTGAGGATGCCGTCGTGGATCTGCCCATTGCTGGCGCGCAGTTGCACTTCGAGGCTGGCGGCCTGGCCCTTCTTTTGTACGGCCTTGATCAGTTGGGCGCGCTGTTCGGGATTGACCCACAAGCCGATTTCCAGGGTGGTGCGGCCGATCACATGCTCGGCGGGCCAGCCGAACTGGCTTTCGAAGTACTGGTTGGCTTCGCTGATCAGGCCATCTTCGAGGCGGGTCAACAGCACCATGTTGGGGCACAAGTGGAAGAGGGTGGCAAAACGCTTTTCCGAGCTGCTCAGGGCCTCTTCGCGCTGGCGCTGGTGGGTGATTTCGCGGATTACCCCGATCATCCGGGGTTTGCCATGCTTGTCAGGCAGCACGCTGCCGTTGATTTCCAGCCAGTGCAGGCTGCCATCGGGCCAGCGGATGCGATGGTGCATGGCCTGTTCCAGGGGCGCGCCGGCCAGCACCGAATGGAAGGCGCGTATGGTCCGGGCCCGGTCCTCGATGGGCAACAGGTCGAGATACTCGAGGTTTTCCGGCAGGGGGTGGCGCGGATCGAAGCCGAACAGTGCCTGGGTGCCCCGGGACCAGCTGATTTGCCCGCTTTCGATATCCCAATACCAGGCCCCCAGCTTCGCGCCGTTGAGCGCGGCGAGCAGTTGTGGCGCACTTTCCCAGCTCTGTTCCGACTCCCTGGGGTCGACGGCGTGGATGCGCGGCATGGGCGGAATACGGTCAGCGGGTTTGGGCATGGTGATCAGGCCTTGTGCTGAGTAGTTCGTTTGGCGCGAGGGCTCATGGTGGGAGGCGGCAGGGCACGGGCAATACCCGGAATACTTATGCCGGGTTCCCTGGCCAATCGACCTGTGCGTCCAATAAGGCCATGAAAGCCCGCGCAGCATTCGACAGTGTCCGTTCGGTATGCAGGATATAGCCTAGCTGGCGGTGTAGTTGTATGCCCGGTAAAGGGATGCGCGCCACTTGTTCGTCGAGCATTGTGCGCGGCAGCACACTCCAGGCCAGGCCGATGGAGACCATCATCTTTATGGTTTCCAGATAGTTAGTGCTCATGGCGATGTTCGGCGTCAGCCCCTGGGCCTCGAACAATCGCTGGACGATGTGGTGGGTGAAGGTATTGCCGCCGGGGAAAACCGCCGGATGCAGGGCGATATCCGCCAGGCTGACCTGGCCGTTGCTGACCAACGGGTGTTCCGGGGCGGCGACGAAGTCCAGTGGGTCGTCCCAGACCGCGGTGGCCTTGACCAGGCCGTGGGGCTCGGGAGCCAGGGTGATGACCGCGAGTTCGGCGCGGCCGTGGAGGATTTCCTCATAGGCCACCTCCGAGTCGAGAAACTGGATGTCCAGGGCCACTTGTGGGTAGCGCCGGGTATAGGCCCGCAGCAGGGGCGGCAGGCGATGCAGGCCGATGTGATGGCTGGTGGCCAGGGTCAGGCGCCCGCTGACTTCGCCGGTGAGGTTGGTCAGGGCCCGGCGCGTGTCGTCCAGCACGTTGATGATCTGATAGGCCCGGGGCAACAGGGCCCGGCCAGCCTCTGTAAGACCGACTTCACGGCCCAGGCGATCGAACAGTCGCACATTGAGCTGTTGTTCCAATGCGGCGATGCGCTTGCTGATGGCCGGTTGGGTCAGGTGCAGGCGCTCGCCTGCTCCAGAGAAGCTGCCGGTTTCGGCGATGGCGATGAAGGCATTGAGGTTGGCCTGGTCCATCTTGCATTCCTGTTGGTTATCCAAATCATGAAAAATATGAATTTGAGTTATTTAATCTAACGCCATAGCATCAGCCTCACAAGCCAAGGGGTTATTGATCGGCGCACGGTCAGGGCCCAGGCGTAGAAACAAGCTGATGAGGAAAGGTCCGATGGCTGGCAAGACGCTCTACGACAAGCTCTGGGAAATGCACGAGGTGAAGCGCCGTGATGATGGTTCGTCGCTCATCTACATCGATCGTCACATTCTTCACGAAGTGACCTCGCCGCAGGCCTTCGAAGGCCTGCGTCTGGCCGGCCGCCAGCCATGGCGCATCGATGCCAACATCGCTACCCCGGACCACAACGTGCCGACCACCCAGGCCGAGCGCAAAGGCGGCCTCGACGCCATCGCCGACGAAGTGTCGCGCATCCAGGTCAAGACCCTGGACGAGAACTGCGACGATTTCGGCATCCTCGAATTCAAGATGAACGACATCCGCCAGGGTATCGTCCATGTGGTCGGCCCTGAGCAGGGGGCCACCCTGCCGGGCATGACCGTGGTCTGTGGCGACTCGCACACCTCGACCCACGGCGCCTTCGGCGCGTTGGCCCACGGTATCGGCACTTCCGAGGTGGAGCACGTGCTCGCCACCCAGTGCCTGGTGGCCAAGAAGATGAAGAACATGCAGGTGCGTGTCGAGGGCCGGTTGCCCTTCGGCGTGACCGCCAAGGACATCGTCCTCGCGGTGATCGGCAGGATCGGCACCGCTGGCGGCAACGGCCACGCCCTGGAGTTCGCCGGCAGCGCCATCCGCGACCTGTCCATGGAAGGCCGCATGACCATCTGCAACATGTCCATCGAGGCGGGCGCCCGCGTCGGCATGGTGGCCTGCGATGACAAGACCATCGAGTACGTGAAGGGTCGTCCGTTCTCGCCGCAAGGCAGCGACTGGGACAAGGCCGTGGAGGCCTGGAGCGACCTGGTGTCCGATGCCGACGCGCATTTCGACACCGTCATCGAGCTGCGTGCCGAAGACATCAAGCCACAGGTCAGCTGGGGCACATCCCCGGAAATGGTGCTCGCGGTGGACCAGAACGTACCGGATCCGAGCGTTGAAACCGATGCGGTCAAGCGCGACTCCATCGTCCGGGCGTTGAAATACATGGGCCTGAATGCCAACCAGGCGATCACCGATATCCAGCTGGACCGCGTATTCATCGGCTCCTGCACCAACTCGCGGATCGAAGACCTGCGCGCCGCCGCCGCCGTGGCCAAGGGGCGCAAGGTCGCCTCCACCGTGAAGCAGGCGCTGGTGGTGCCGGGTTCGGGCCTGGTGAAGGCCCAGGCCGAGCAGGAAGGTTTGGACAAGATTTTCCTCGAGGCGGGCTTCGAGTGGCGTGAGCCGGGCTGCTCCATGTGCCTGGCGATGAACCCGGACCGCCTGGAGAGTGGCGAGCATTGCGCGTCCACCTCCAACCGCAACTTCGAGGGCCGCCAGGGCGCCGGCGGGCGTACCCACCTGGTGAGCCCGGCCATGGCCGCGGCTGCCGCGGTGACCGGTCGTTTCATCGATGTACGTGAATTGATGCAGGCCTGAGGAGACCAGAGATGAAAGCATTCACCCAGCACACAGGTCTCGTCGCGCCGCTCGACCGTGCCAACGTCGACACCGACCAGATCATTCCCAAGCAGTTCCTCAAATCGATCAGGCGCACCGGCTTCGGCCCGAACCTGTTCGACGAATGGCGCTACCTCGATGTGGGCCAGCCCAACCAGGACAACTCCAAGCGTCCGGTGAATCAGGAGTTCGTGCTCAACTTTCCGCGCTACCAGGGCGCCAGCGTGCTGCTGGCCCGTGAGAACTTCGGCTGCGGTTCCTCCCGCGAGCATGCGCCGTGGGCGCTGGACGAGTACGGCTTCCGTACGGTGATCGCGCCGAGCTTCGCCGACATCTTCTTCAACAACAGTTTCAAGAACGGTTTGTTGCCGATCATCCTCAAGGATGAAGAAGTCGACGAACTGTTCCAGCAGACCGAAGCCACCGAGGGTTACCAGCTGACCGTCGATCTCGCCGCGCAGACCGTGACCCGCCTGGACGGCAAGCAGTACCGCTTCGAGGTGGACGCGTTCCGCAAGCACTGCCTGCTCAACGGCCTGGACGACATCGGCCTGACCCTGCAGGACGCCGACGCCATCCGCCGTTTCGAGGTCGGCTACAAGCAGCGCCAGCCCTGGTTGTTCCGCGACGCCTGAGTGCCTGCGTCCCGGCCCTTGCGGTTCGTTGCAGGGCCGGCCAGTGAGCACCGTTCTCTACGCCCCAAGGAGCCAAGCATGACCAGCAATGCCCATACCCAGGTGGTACAGCAGCAATTCGGCGGACAGGCCGTGGCCTACCTCAACAGCGCAGTGCATGCCCAGGGCGCCGAATTCGCGCTGCTACAGGCCGAAGTGACGGGCAAGGACGAGGCCCGGGTGCTGGATCTGGGCTGTGGTGCCGGGCACGTCAGCTTCCATGTGGCGCCGTTGGTCGCACAGGTGGTGGCCTATGACCTTTCGCAGCGGATGCTGGATGTGGTGGCAGCGGCGGCTCGGGAGCGTGGCCTGGAGAACATCCGCACGGTAGCGGGTGCGGCGGAGCGCCTGCCGTTCGCCGATGGCGAGTTCGACTTCGTCTTCAGTCGCTACTCGGCCCACCACTGGAGCGACCTGGGCCTGGCCCTGCGCGAGGTGCGCCGGGTCCTGAAGCCTGGCGGCGTGGCGGCGTTCATCGATGTCCTGTCACCTGGCAGTCCATTGCTGGATACCTACTTGCAGAGCGTCGAAGTGCTGCGCGACACCAGCCATGTCCGCGACTATTCGGCCGGGGAATGGCTGCACCAGCTCAATGAGGCCGGTTTGCAGGCCCGCAGCAGCGCCCGGCAGCGCCTGCGCCTGGAGTACGACTCCTGGGTCGAGCGCATGCGCACGCCCGAGCCGCTGAGGGTGGCGATTCGCCAATTGCAGCAGGCGATGGGCAATGAAGTGCGCGAATATTTTCAGATTGAGGCCGATGGTTCGTTCAGTACGGATGTACTGGTACTGTGGGCCGAGCGATAGAATTTTTCCGGGTGCGCCCAAGGGCGTACCGACAGAACGAACGAGGAACCCCATGAGCAAGCAGATTCTGATTCTCCCTGGCGACGGCATTGGCCCGGAAATCATGGCCGAAGCGGTCAAGGTCCTGGAGTTGGCCAATGACAAGTACGGCCTGGGTTTCGAGCTGAGCCACGATGTGATCGGCGGCGCGGCCATCGACAAGCACGGCGTGCCCCTGGCCGACGAGACCCTGGACCGGGCCCGTGCCGCCGATGCGGTGCTGCTGGGTGCGGTGGGCGGTCCGAAGTGGGACAAGATCGAACGCGATATCCGTCCTGAGCGCGGGCTGTTGAAGATTCGCGCGCAACTGGGGCTGTTCGGCAACCTGCGGCCGGCGATCCTCTACCCGCAACTGGCCGATGCCTCCAGCCTGAAGCCGGAAATCGTTTCCGGCCTGGATATCCTCATCGTCCGCGAACTGACCGGCGGTATCTACTTCGGCGCTCCTCGCGGCACCCGCGAGCTGGAGAACGGCGAGCGCCAGTCCTATGACACCTTGCCCTACAGCGAGAGCGAGGTCCGGCGGATCGCCCGGGTCGGCTTCGACATGGCGCGGGTGCGCGGCAAGAAGCTGTGCTCGGTGGACAAGGCCAACGTCCTGGCGTCCAGCCAGCTGTGGCGTGAAGTGGTCGAGCAGGTGGCCAAGGACTATCCGGACGTCGAGCTCAGCCACATGTACGTCGACAATGCGGCCATGCAGCTGGTGCGCGCGCCCAAGCAGTTCGACGTGATCGTCACCGACAACCTGTTTGGCGATATCCTCTCCGACGAGGCCTCGATGCTCACCGGTTCCATCGGCATGCTGCCTTCGGCCTCCCTGGACGCCAACAACAAGGGCATGTACGAGCCTTGCCACGGTTCGGCGCCGGACATCGCCGGGCAGGGCATCGCCAACCCGCTGGCGACCATCCTCTCGGTGTCGATGATGCTGCGCTACAGCTTCAACCTGACCGCAGCGGCGGACGCCATCGAGCAGGCCGTGAGCCGGGTGCTGGACCAGGGCTTGCGTACCGGTGACATCTGGTCGGCCGGTTGTACCCGGGTCGGTACGCAGGAAATGGGCGATGCAGTAGTCGCGGCGCTGCGGAATCTGTAATCTTTCGGGCCCACTGCACTGACAGTGGCCCACTTTTGTATAGGTGTAGTTGCGATGAAACGTGTAGGTCTGATCGGTTGGCGCGGTATGGTCGGTTCCGTGCTCATGCAGCGGATGCTTGAAGAGCAGGACTTCGATCTTATTGAACCGGTGTTTTTCACCACTTCCAATGTCGGTGGCCAGGGTCCGTCGGTAGGCAAGGATATTGCCCTGCTCAAGGACGCCTACAGCATTGAAGAGCTGAAAACCCTCGACGTGATCCTGACCTGCCAGGGTGGCGACTACACCAGCGAAGTCTTCCCCAAGCTGCGCGAAGCCGGTTGGCAGGGCTACTGGATCGACGCTGCTTCCAGCCTGCGCATGCAGGACGACGCGGTGATCATCCTCGATCCGGTGAACCGCAAGGTCATCGACCAGCAGCTGGATGCCGGGACCAAGAACTACGTCGGCGGCAACTGCACCGTCAGCCTGATGCTGATGGGCCTGGGCGGCCTGTTCGAAGCCGGCTTGGTGGAGTGGATGAGCGCCATGACCTACCAGGCGGCCTCCGGCGCCGGCGCGCAGAACATGCGCGAGCTGATCAAGCAGATGGGGGCCACCCATGCCGCGGTCGCCGATGACCTGGCCAACCCGGCCAGCGCCATTCTCGATATCGACCGCAAGGTGGCCGAGGCCATGCGCAGCGATGCCTATCCAACCGAGAACTTCGGCGTGCCGCTGGCCGGCAGCCTGATTCCGTGGATCGACAAGGAGCTGCCCAACGGCCAGAGCCGCGAAGAGTGGAAGGCCCAGGCCGAGACCAACAAGATCCTCGGTCGTTTCAAGAACCCGATTCCGGTGGACGGTATCTGTGTGCGTATCGGCGCCATGCGCTGCCACAGCCAGGCACTGACCATCAAGCTCAACAAGGACGTGCCGATCGCCGATATCGAAGGGTTGATCAGCCAGCACAACCCCTGGGTCAAGCTGGTGCCGAACCAGCGTGAGATCAGCATGCAGGAGCTGAGCCCGACCAAGGTCACCGGTACCCTGAACATTCCGGTGGGCCGTCTGCGCAAGCTGAACATGGGGTCGCAGTTCCTGGGCGCCTTCACCGTGGGTGACCAACTGCTGTGGGGTGCGGCCGAGCCACTGCGCCGCATGCTGCGGATCCTGCTGGAGCGCTGATTCTTCTGCATCGCCGCGAAAAACCCGCGTTCCCTCAAGGGCGCGGGTTTTTTCATGGGCCGCAAGTTGTGGTCGCTCCGGCGAATTGCCTCGTCCCCGCGTGCCGGGTAAAGTGCCGCTCCCCCCGTTTTGCCTGAGGTAGCACCATGACTCCGTCCTTTGATATTGCCGTGATCGGTGCCACCGGTACCGTCGGCGAAACCCTGGTGCAGATTCTCGAAGAGCGTGATTTTCCGGTCGGCAACCTCTACTTGCTGGCCAGCAGCGAGTCGGCAGGACATTCGGTGCCGTTTCGCGGCAAGAACCTGCGTGTGCGCGAGGTCGACGAGTTCGACTTCGGCAAGGCCCAGCTGGCGTTTTTCGCCGCGGGTCCGGCGGTGACCCTGAGTTTTGCGCCGCGGGCGACGGCGGCCAATTGCGCGGTGATCGATCTTTCCGGGGCCTTGCCCTCGGCGCAGGCCCCCAGCGTGGTGCCGGAAGTCAATGCCAAGGTGCTGGCCGGCCTGGGCAAACCTGTGCAACTGAGCAGTCCCAGCGCCTCGGCCACGGCGCTGGCGATCGCGCTGGCGCCATTGCAGGAGCTGCTGGACATCCAGCGGGTGGGCCTGAACGCCAGCCTGGCGGTTTCCAGCCAGGGCCGCGAGGCGATCAGCGAACTGGCCCGGCAGACTGCCGAACTGTTGAATGCGCGTCCCCTGGAGCCGCGTTTCTTCGACCGGCAGATGGCCTTCAACCTGCTGGCCCAGGTCGGGACGGCGGATGCCCAGGGCCATACCCTGCTGGAAAAACGCCTGGTCAGGGAGCTGCGCGAAGTACTGGGCCTGCCTTTGCTGAAGATTTCTGTCACATGCATTCAAGCGCCGGTGTTTTTTGGCGATAGCTATAGCGTGACTCTGCAGTCGGCTGCCGATATCGACCTTGCAGCGGTGAATGCCGCGCTGGAGGCGGCGCCTGGCCTGGAGCTGGTGGACGCTGGCGACTATCCGACGGCCGTCGGTGATGCCGTGGGCGAGGACGTGGTCTACGTTGGGCGGGTTCGCGGCGGGGTCGACGATCCGGCGGAACTCAACCTCTGGCTGACCTCGGACAACGTTCGCAAAGGCGCGGCGTTGAACGCGGTGCAGCTGGCTGAATTGTTGATAAAAGACCTGCTGTAAAAGATACTTGGCAACAATTTGCAGAATGAATCTAGCTGGGCGCTATGCTTGGCAAGTTGCTGGAGGCGAGTGGCCGTCAGGTGCTCCCGGGGCATGCAAGAATTAATCGCGCGTAGTGGCCATCCTGGCCCCGCGCAATGCCTTATGGCAGCCGCTACAAAACCTTCTCGCTAGCCGAGGAAAGTTCAAACAAAGGATGAGGCTATGGTTCAAGTTCGCAAACTGGTGTTAGCAATAGCGGCCGCCTCGGCGCTGTCCTCCGGTATGGCGCAGGCGCTTGGGCTTGGGGAGCTGACCCTGAAGTCGAGTCTGAACCAGCCTCTGGTAGCAGAGATCGAATTGCTCGATGTGAAGGACCTCACTGCCGCCGAGGTGGTGCCAAGCCTGGCCCCGGCAGATGAGTTCGCCAAGGCCGGCGTCGATCGCCAGGCCTTTCTCAATGACCTGAGCTTTACCCCTGTCCTCAATCCCGGCGGCAAGAGTGTGCTGCGGGTAACGTCAAGCCGTCCGCTATCCGAGCCCATGGTCAAGTTCCTGGTGCAGGTGATGTGGCCTAACGGTCGCCTGCTACGCGACTACAGCGTCCTGCTGGACCCTTCGAAGTTCTCTCCCGAGGCCGCGGCTGCCCAGGGCGCCCCGGTCTCCGGTCCTGCGGTGAAGGCTCCGGTCACGGCGGCCAGCAAGATCAGCAAGCCCGAGCAATACACCACCTCGGCCCGTGACACCCTGTGGGAGATCGCGGCGAGGAACCGTAATGGCGCGTCGATCCAGCAGACCATGCTGGCGATCCAGGCGCTGAACCCGGATGCCTTCATCGACGGCAATATCAACCGCTTGAAAACCGGCAAGGTGTTGCGCCTGCCGGATGTGGTCCAGAGCACCGCGTTGCCGCAGCCCAAGGCGATCGCCGAAGTGGCCGCGCAAAATGCTGCCTGGCGCCAGGGGCGGCGTGGCGGTGCCCGTGGCCAGCAACAAGTGGACGCGACCCGCCGTGCAGGTGCCGACAAGGCGCCCAAGCAGGCCAATACCCGGGACAACCTGAGCCTGGTCTCCGCCGAGAGTGGCAAGGCCCGCGGCAAAGGCGCCGCAGGCGACAGCAAGGCGTTGAGCAATAAGCTGGCGGTCACCCAGGAAAGCCTGGATTCGACTCGTCGCGACAATGCCGAACTCAAAGAGCGCATGGCAGATCTGCAGAGCCAGTTGGACAAGCTGCAGCGCCTGATCGAGTTGAAGAACAACCAGTTGGCCAAGTTGCAGGCCGAGGGTGCGGCTCCGGCGGCGCCTGCAGCCCAGCCGGCGCCAGCCATGCCGGCGGAACTGGTGAGCAAGCCCGAGGCTCCGGCCCCGGTGGCTCCAGTGGCCCCAGCCAGCGAGCCTGCAGCCACTCCTGCACCTGAGGCGGAGGCGGCCAAGGCCGATGAAGACAAGTACGGCGACCTGCTGACCAATCCGATCCTCTTGGGCCTGGTCGCCGGCAGCCTGGTGGCGGCCCTGTTGCTGTTGCTGCTGTTGCTGGCGCGTCGCCGCAAGGCCCGGCAGGAGGCTGAGAAACATCTGCGCATGGCCCGGGCATTGTCCGAGGAGAACAATTTTTCCGAAGACATGGATCTGCCGCAAAGCAGCTTCGAAGGTCTTGAGGTGCCGCCGCCGAGCGTCAAGCTGGCTCCAGCTCCAGCTCCAGCTCCAGCTCCAGCTCCGGTAGCGGAGCCGAACGTGGCGCCAGCCGCGCCACAGGAGCGGGCGACCGACGTCCTGGGCCAGGCGCAGAACCATATCGCCGGCGGCCGCCTGAACCAGGCTGCGGCGATTCTTGAAGAAGCGGTCAAGATGGAGCCGCAGCGCAGTGAGCTGCGCCTGAAGCTGATGGAAGTCTATGCGCGCCAGGGCGATCGCAGCGCCTTCGTCGCCGAAGAGCGCCAGCTGGTAGCCAATGGCGATAACCATGCGCAGGTCGAGCAACTCAAGAGCCGTTATCCGGCCATGGTCGCAGTGGCGGCCGCGGCAGGCCTGGCCACGGCAGCCGCAGCGGCGGAACTGGATGCCGAGTACGTCAAGGAATTGCTCCAGGACGAACCGCCGGCGGTTGAGCCAAAAGCCCCGCTGGAAGGCCTGGATGAAGACTTCGACCTGAGCCTGGATGACCTGGAGGCCGCTTCGCCGGCGGTGGTGGCGCCTGAGCCCGAACCAGAGGTCGAACTGGAAGATTTCCCTCTCGACGACGACCTGAGCTTCGGTTCGGTGCTCGAGCAGCAGATCGCATCCGAGGAAAACCTGGATGACCTGGGAGATTTCGATCTCGACCTGGGCGCGGATCTGCCTGCGGCCACCCAGAGCGATGACGATTTCCTGCTGAGCCTGGAAGACGATCTCAAGGACCTGCCAGCTGGCGAGGTGCCTACGGTGACCGAGTCGGCCCTGGACGACCTTGACCTGTCGGCGGACTTCGACCTGTCCCTGGCGGACGAGATGGGCGCGGACGAACCCAAGGATGCCTTCACTTCCGAGCTGGATGACGTCAATGCCGAGCTCGAGCGACTCGCCCAGACTCTCGATCAGCCGGAAGCGGGGGCGCCGACCTTCACTGCCGCGGATGCCGCTGCGGCACCCGAGGACAGTGAGTTCGACTTCCTGGCCGGTAGCGATGAAGTAGCGACCAAGCTCGATCTGGCCCAGGCCTACATCGACATGGGCGACAACGATGGCGCCCGGGATATCCTAGGTGAGGTGCTGAGCGAAGGTAACGAAGGGCAGAAGAGCGAAGCACAGGAAATGCTCGCGCGGCTGGCTTGAGTCGACCTGATGCTTGAGCGCAACGGCAGTCCATGAGGCTGCCGTTTTTGTTGGTGCCACCCGGGTTCGGCAGCCGGCCCATGACAGGGGCCTGTTTCTCGGCGGATCGATACAGTCCGGGAGGCGGCCTCATGGCGGTCCCGGACTACTCTCAGGGCAGGCAAGAACAGATCGGCAGCGCCTGCCAGATTCGCTCCGTGCCCGGTTCCCGCGGCATTCATTCATCAGGTCCCGATCAGGTTTTTTGTTATCAGTCGCTGTATGGGCTGATATGTAGCGCGTGGTCGATGATCGCTGCAATCTGCAACTAAACCCCCGTGGTGCATGGCGTCCGTTTGCGCTGGCCTTATAATGGGCGCCTTTGCGCATATCAGCAGGCTGTAAGTTCTTGGCAAATATAGATAACGCGGCCGCCGAAATGGCGGCCGCAGGCTTTTCCCGGATCGCCCTGGGCGTCGAATACAAAGGCTCGCGCTACCATGGCTGGCAGCGCCAGTCGTCTGGCGTCCCCAGTGTCCAGGAAGCCCTGGAGAAGGCCCTGTCCAGGGTCGCGGACTCCCCGATAACCCTGACTTGCGCGGGGCGTACCGATGCCGGGGTACATGCCAGCGGCCAGGTGGTGCACTTCGACACCCAGGCCGTGCGCCCGATGAAAGCCTGGGTCATGGGGGCCAATATCAATTTGCCCCATGACATCAGTGTCAGTTGGGCCCGGGAGATGCCGGCGCATTTCCATGCGCGTTTCAAGGCGATCGCCCGGCGCTATCGCTACGTCATCTACAACGATCAGATCCGCCCGGCCCACCTCAATGAAGAAATCACCTGGAATCATCGTCCACTGGACACCGAGCGGATGGCCGAGGCTGCCGCCTACCTGGTGGGCACCCACGATTTCAGTGCTTTCCGGGCCGGACAATGCCAGGCGAAGTCGCCGATCAAGGAGATTCACCACCTGCAGGTCATCCGCTGCGGCAAGATGATCGTCCTGGATATTCGCGCCAGCGCGTTCCTGCATCACATGGTGCGCAATATCGCCGGGGTGTTGATGACCATTGGTGCCGGCGAGCGGCCGGTGGAGTGGGCCAGGGAGGTCCTGGAAAGCCGGGTGCGCCGAGCTGGTGGCGTTACCGCCCATCCTTTTGGGCTGTATCTGGTACAGGTCGAATACCGGGATGAGTTCCAGTTGCCTGAGCGCTACATCGGGCCGCATTTCCTCACCGGATTCCCGGAATTTGGCGGCTGACGCCCGGAAAAGCATTTGCTACCATCCGGAACTTTCCGGATTTACCCCAGGGGTTCACACGATATGTCGGCCGTTCGCAGCAAGATTTGTGGGATTACCCGCATAGAAGACGCGCTGGCGGCGGTGGCGGCGGGGGCCGATGCCATCGGCCTGGTGTTCTACGCCAAAAGCCCGCGGGCGGTGAATGTGCAGCAGGCGCGGGCGATCATCGCCGCCTTGCCGCCGTTCGTGACCACGGTCGGGCTGTTCGTCAATGCCAGTCGTTGTGAGTTGGGAGAGATCCTCGACGCCGTGCCGCTGGACCTCTTGCAGTTCCATGGCGATGAATCGGCTGCCGCCTGCGAAGGTTACCATCGCCCCTATATCAAGGCGCTACGGGTCAAGGCGGGGGATGACATCGCCGCGGCCTGCCTGGCCTATCCAGGGGCCAGTGGGATCCTCCTGGATACCTATGTCGAAGGCGTGCCTGGGGGAACCGGCGAGGCCTTCGACTGGTCCCTGGTTCCGCAGGGGCTGAGCAAGCCGATCATCCTCGCCGGCGGCCTGTCTGCCGATAACGTCGCGATGGCCATTGCCCGGGTGCGTCCTTATGCGGTGGATGTCAGCGGCGGCGTGGAGCAGAGCAAGGGCATCAAGGATCCAGCGAAAATCCAGGCGTTTATGCAGGCTGTACGTCGCAGCAGTGAGTCGATGTGACGGCTGGCAGTCTGCCGCCGTCCATAACACCACTGTACAAAACAGGCAGGCGCCGCCATGAGGCGGGGTCTTAATCGAGTGGCAGCCGCTCTATCGCGGGTTGTCGGGATGGCGCAGGAGAGGTTCGCTGCGGGCTGGTCGAGCCAAGTGCTGACCGCGGTAGCGAGTCGATCATCGCCGCATACATGAATTTGGCTCAAGGGCATGCGCGGGGCCGCGAACCACAGTGTTCGGGCCGCCGGTACTGGAGAAAGAAAGCATGAGCAACTGGTTAGTAGACAAACTGATCCCTTCGATCATGCGTTCCGAGGTGAAGAAGAGCTCGGTGCCCGAAGGTCTTTGGCACAAATGCCCGTCCTGCGAGGCCGTGCTCTATCGTCCGGAGCTGGAAAAGACCCTGGATGTTTGCCCCAAGTGCAACCACCACATGCGGATCGGCGCACGTGCCCGCATCGATATCTTCCTTGATGCCGAAGGTCGCACCGAGCTGGGTGCCGACCTGGAGCCAGTGGACCGCCTGAAATTCCGCGACGGCAAGAAGTACAAGGATCGCCTGAGCGCAGCGCAGAAGCAGACCGGCGAGAAAGATGCGCTGGTTTCCATGAGCGGTACGCTGCTGGGGATGCCAGTGGTGGTTTCGGCTTTCGAATTCTCCTTCATGGGGGGCTCCATGGGAGCCATCGTTGGCGAGCGTTTCGTGCGTGCGGCCAACTATGCCCTGGAAAATCGCTGCCCGATGGTCTGCTTCTCCGCTTCCGGTGGTGCGCGCATGCAGGAAGCGCTGATCTCCCTGATGCAGATGGCCAAGACCTCCGCGGTGCTGGCGCGCCTGCGCGAAGAAGGCCTGCCGTTCATTTCCGTGCTGACCGATCCGGTCTACGGCGGCGTCTCCGCCAGCCTGGCGATGCTGGGCGATGTAATCGTCGGTGAACCCAAGGCGCTGGTAGGTTTCGCCGGCCCACGAGTGATCGAGCAGACCGTGCGCGAGAAGCTGCCTGAAGGCTTCCAGCGCAGCGAATTCCTGCTGGAGCACGGTGCGATCGACATGATCATTTCCCGTCAGGAACTGCGTCCACGCCTGGGCAACCTGCTGGCCCAGCTGATGGGCCTGCCGACGCCGGAGTTCGTGGCCGCACCGGTCGAAGCAATTGTGGTTCCCCCGGCCCCTGCAAGCCTATGACCCGACGTACCCTGGGCGAGTGGCTCGCCTACCTCGAGCAGTTGCATCCTTCGGCCATCGACATGGGGCTGGAGCGCTCGCAGCAGGTAATGGCCCGGATGGGGCTGGGCAAGCCGGCACCCCGGGTGATAACCGTCACCGGTACCAATGGCAAGGGTTCAACCTGTGCCTTCATCGCTTCCCTGCTGCGGGCCCAGGGCCTGCAGGTCGGGGTCTACAGTTCGCCGCACCTGTTGCGCTACAACGAGCGGGTGCAGGTCGATGGCGTCGAGGCGACGGACCAGCAGTTGTGCGAGGCCTTCGCCGCGGTGGAGGCCGGGCGTGGCGAGGTCTCCCTGACCTATTTCGAAATGGGCACCCTGGCGGCATTCTGGCTGTTCCAGCGCGCGACCCTGGATGCCGTGGTGCTCGAAGTCGGCTTGGGAGGGCGCCTGGATGCGGTCAACCTGGTGGATGCCGACATCGCCCTGGTGACTAGCATCGGTGTCGATCATGTGGAGTATCTCGGCGACTCTCGCGAGTCCGTGGCCTTCGAAAAGGCCGGGATCTTCCGTCCTGGCGCCCCGGCATTGTGCGGCGACCTCGAGCCGCCGCAGCCCTTGCTGGACAAGGCGCGAGAGCTGGGTTGCCCGTTTTTCCTCCGTGGCCGGGATTTCGATCTGGGAATCACCGACACCCATTGGCAATGGCGTGGCCTGGATAACCAGGGCAAGCCGGTGGAGTTGCGCGACCTGCCGCTGCTCGACCTGCCCATGGAAAACGCGGCCCTGGCGCTGCAGGCCTATCTGCTGACCGGGTTGCCCTGGCAGCCTGAGCGGATCGCCAGCGCGTTGCAGCAGACCCGCGTGACCGGGCGCCTGGATCGTCGCCGGATCAACTGGCAGGGCAAGTCGATCAGCCTGTTGCTGGATGTCGGGCACAACCCCCATGCGGCGCAGTACCTGGCCGAGCGCCTGGCGCGCCGGCCGGTGGCTGGCCGGCGCCTGGCGGTGTTCGGCCTGCTGGCCGACAAGGACCTGGCGGGCGTGGCGGCCTGCCTGCAGGCGTCGATCCAGCACTGGGCCGTGGCTCCGCTGGACTCGCCCCGGGCACGTCCGGCCGAGGATCTGCAGGCGGCGCTGGAGAACCTTGGCGCTCCTGTGGCGTCTTACGCCAGCGTGGCGGCGGCGCTGGAGGCGCAATGCGCGCAGGCCGCCACCGATGACGAAATACTGTTGTTCGGGTCTTTTTATTGTGTTGCCGAGGCCCTTGAGTGGTTGGCCCGGCGCGCCACGGAGGAAGCTGCACATGGCTATGCTGGATAACGTCTACAAGCAGCGGATGGTCGGGGCGTTGGTGCTGGTGGCACTGGCCGTGATCTTCTTGCCGATGCTGTTCTCGCGAGAAGATGAGCAGCGCCATGTGGTGGTCGAGGCGCCTGCTGCGCCGCAGTCATCGGCGTTGCCCCAGGTCCAGGTCGAGCCGGTGGTGGTTCCGGAGCCGCAGCCATTGCCGCAAGGTTCCGTGCCTGCCGATGAGCCGGTGGTGCAGCAGGCGGCCCCTACGGCGCCGATCGCTCCCAGTGTGCCGGCGGCTCCGGCACCGGTAGTGGTCAACAAGCCAGCCCCGGCGCCCAAGCCCGCGCCAGTGCCGGCGCCAGCGCAGCCGGTGGTGAGCGCCAAGCCCGATACCAGCCAGAGCCGGGTCGATGCCAATGGCTTGTCCGTCAGCTGGTCGGTGCAACTGGCCAGCCTGTCGAGCCGGGAAAGCGCGGAAAACCTGCAAAAGACCCTGCGTAGCCAAGGCTATAACGCTTATATCCGTTCGGCCGAAGGCAAGAACCGGGTATTCGTCGGGCCGCTGATCGAGCGTGCCGAAGCGGATCGCCTGCGTGACCTGTTGGGCCGCCAGCAGAACCTCAAGGGCTTCGTGGTGCGCTTCCAGCCAGAGCGCGGTTGATTTCAAAAGCACAGTGAATCGCGGCTTACCGACAGCCAAGCGCTCTGTTAAAATGCGCCGCCTTATCCGTCTGTAGGCTGCACTGTGCCATTTACCCTGGTTGACTGGGCGATTGTTGCAATAATCGCCATTTCCGCTTTGATCAGCTTGAGCCGTGGTTTCGTCAAAGAAGCCTTGTCGTTGCTTACCTGGATCATCGCAGGAGTCGTCGCCTGGATGTTCGGTGGCTCGCTGTCCGAGTACCTCGGCGCCTATATCGAAACGCCTTCGGCTCGGGTGATTGCGGGCTGTGCAATCATGTTTGTCGCCACCTTGCTGGTGGGCGCAATGGTCAACTATCTCATCGGCGAATTGATTCGCGTCACCGGCCTGTCCGGTACCGATCGATTCCTCGGCATGGCCTTCGGCGCGGCGCGTGGCGCGTTGCTGGTGGTCGTGGCGGTCGGGCTTCTTAGCTTGGGGCCGGTTCAGCAGGATTCCTGGTGGCAGCAGTCGCGGCTGGTGCCACAATTTCTATTGGTTGCAGATTGGTCCAAGAACCTCATATTGGGGTGGAGCAGTCAGTGGCTGGCCAGCGGTATCAGCGTACCCGCTGAAATACCGTTCAAGGAGCACCTCTTACCGGCCAAAACGCCTCAGTAAGATGGGTTCAGTTCAGTTTCATTAAGTAGGGGTTGCGTCGCATGTGTGGCATCGTCGGTATCGTCGGTAAGTCGAACGTTAATCAGGCGCTGTATGACGCGCTAACCGTCCTCCAACACCGCGGCCAGGACGCGGCCGGTATCGTGACCAGTCATGATGGCCGGTTGTTCCTGCGCAAGGACAACGGCCTGGTCCGTGATGTGTTCCAGCAGCGCCACATGCAGCGCCTGGTCGGCCACATGGGCATCGGCCATGTGCGTTACCCGACCGCCGGTAGCTCCACTTCGGCCGAGGCCCAGCCGTTTTACGTCAACTCGCCTTACGGCATCACTTTGGCGCACAACGGCAACCTGACCAACGTTGAGCAGTTGGCCAAGGAGATCTACGAGTCCGACCTGCGCCACGTCAACACCAGTTCCGATTCCGAAGTGCTGCTTAACGTGTTCGCCCACGAGCTGGCCCAGCGCGGCAAGCTGCAGCCCACCGAGGAAGATGTGTTCGCCGCCGTGACCGACGTGCACAACCGTTGCGTAGGTGGTTATGCGGTGGTGGCGATGATCACCGGCTATGGCATCGTCGGTTTCCGCGATCCCCATGGCATCCGTCCGATCGTGTTCGGCCAGCGCCATACCGACGAGGGCGTGGAGTACATGATCGCTTCCGAAAGCGTGTCCCTGGATGTGCTGGGCTTCACCCTGATCCGCGACCTCGCGCCGGGCGAGGCGGTCTACATCACCGAGGAAGGCAAGCTCTACACCCGCCAGTGCGCCACCAATCCGCAGCTCACCCCGTGCATCTTCGAGCATGTGTACCTGGCCCGTCCTGACTCGATCATCGACGGCGTCTCGGTGTACAAGGCGCGCCTGCGCATGGGTGAGAAGCTGGCCGAGAAAATCCTGCGCGAGCGCCCCGAGCACGATATCGACGTGGTGATCCCGATTCCGGACACCAGCCGCACCGCGGCACTGGAGCTGGCCAACCACCTGGGTGTGAAGTTCCGCGAAGGTTTCGTGAAGAACCGCTACATCGGCCGGACCTTCATCATGCCGGGCCAGGCCGCGCGCAAGAAGTCGGTACGCCAGAAGCTCAACGCCATCGAGCTGGAATTCCGTGGCAAGAACGTGATGCTGGTGGACGACTCCATCGTGCGCGGCACCACCTGCAAGCAGATCATCCAGATGGCCCGCGAAGCCGGAGCGAAGAATGTCTACTTCTGTTCCGCTGCCCCGGCCGTGCGTTATCCGAACGTGTACGGCATCGACATGCCGAGCGCCCACGAGCTGATCGCCCATAATCGCTCCACCCAGGATGTGGCCGACCTGATCGGTGCCGATTGGCTGATCTACCAGGACCTGCCGGACCTGATCGAGGCGGTCGGTGGCGGCAAGATCAAGATCGAAAGCTTTGATTGCGCGGTGTTCGATGGCAAGTACGTGACTGGTGATGTCGACGAGGCCTATCTGAACAAGATCGAGAATGCCCGCAACGATGCCTCCAAGGCCAAGACCCAGGCGGTCAGCGCGATCATCGATCTTTACAACAACTGATCCAGAGCATTCACGAAGAGATTGGGAGTAGGCGGCATGAGTCAGGATTGGGATGCCGGTCGGCTGGATAGCGACCTTGAAGGCGTAGCGTTCGATACCCTGGCGGTGCGCGCTGGTCAGCACCGTTCGCCGGAGAGCGAGCACGGTGATCCGATGTTCTTCACCTCCAGCTATGTGTTCCGCACGGCCGCCGATGCGGCCGCGCGTTTCGCTGGCGAGGTACCGGGCAACGTCTATTCGCGCTACACCAACCCTACGGTGCGTTCTTTCGAAGAGCGCATCGCGGCACTCGAAGGGGCGGAGCAGGCGGTGGCTACTGCGACGGGCATGGCGGCGATTCTCTCGGTGGTCATGAGCCTGTGCAGTGCTGGCGACCACGTGTTGGTTTCGCGCAGCGTGTTCGGTTCCACCATCAGTCTGTTCGAGAAGTACTTCAAGCGTTTCGGTGTCGAAATCGACTACGTGCCCCTGGCGGACCTGTCTGGCTGGGACGCGGCGATCAAGAGCAATACCCGATTGCTGTTCGTCGAATCGCCCTCCAATCCACTGGCCGAGCTGGTGGATATCGCCGCGCTGGCTGAAGTGGCCCATGCCAAGGGGGCGATGCTGGTGGTGGATAACTGCTTCTGCACCCCGGCGCTGCAGCAGCCGCTCAAGCTGGGTGCGGACGTGGTGGTGCATTCGGCCACCAAGTTCATCGATGGCCAGGGCCGCTGCATGGGCGGCGTGGTCGCCGGACGCGGCGAGCAGATGAAAGAAGTGGTGGGTTTCCTGCGTACCGCGGGGCCGACCCTGAGTCCATTCAATGCCTGGGTCTTCCTCAAGGGGCTGGAGACCCTCAGCCTGCGCATGCGCGCCCATTGCGCCAATGCCCAGGCCCTGGCCGAGTGGCTGGAGCGCCAGGATGGGGTCGAGAAGGTGCATTACGCCGGGCTCGCCAGTCATCCGCAGCACGAGTTGGCCAAGCGCCAGCAACGTGGCTTCGGCGCGGTGGTGAGTTTCGAGGTCAAGGGGGGCAAGGAGGGCGCCTGGCGCTTCATCGATGCCACTCGCCTGGTCTCGATCACTGCCAACCTGGGTGACAGCAAGACCACCATTACCCATCCAAGCACCACCTCCCACGGACGCCTGGCGCCACAAGAGCGTGAGGCGGCGGGTATTCGCGACAGCCTGATCCGTATTGCGGTCGGCCTGGAAGACGTTGCCGACCTGCAAGCCGACCTGGCTCGCGGCCTGGCAGCCTTGTGATCGAGTTGTCGACGCCCCCGGGGGCGGGCAATGGTCGTGTTGCGCTGGTGACCGGCGCGGCACGGGGTATCGGCCTGGGCATCGCCGCCTGGCTGATCAGCGAAGGCTGGCAGGTGGTCCTCACCGACCTGGATCGCGAGCGCGGCTCCAAGGTGGCCAAGGTGCTGGGCGACAACGCCTGGTTCATCACCATGGATGTGGCCGATGAGGAGCAGGTGGCTGAAGGGGTCGCCGAGGTGTTGGGGCAGTTCGGGCGTCTCGATGCCCTGGTTTGCAATGCTGCCGTGGCCGATCCGCACAATATGACCCTGGAAAGCCTCGACCTGGGGCATTGGAATCGGGTGTTGGCGGTGAATCTTGGCGGGCCGATGCTGCTGGCCAAGCACTGCGCGCCCTATCTGCGGGCCCACGGCGGTGCGATCGTCAACCTTGCCTCTACCCGCGCCCGCCAATCGGAGCCGGACAGCGAAGCCTATGCTGCGAGCAAGGGGGGCTTGTTGGCCCTGACCCATGCGCTGGCGATCAGCCTCGGGCCGGAGATTCGCGTCAACGCGGTAAGCCCGGGCTGGATCGATGCTCGTGACCCGGCCGTGCGGCGCGCGGAGCCCTTGTCCGATGCCGACCATGCCCAGCATCCGGCAGGTCGGGTGGGCACCGTTGAAGATGTGGCGGCTATGGTGGCCTGGCTGCTTTCACGCAGTTCGGGATTCGTCACCGGCCAGGAGTTCGTGGTGGACGGTGGCATGTCCAAGAAGATGATTTACCAGGATTGAATTCTTTCGCGGGCAAGGAGCGGGGCGCTTGCCAATCGCTGGGGATTTTTCCCGGGGCTTGAAGCGTGTCGTTTACAGCTCTTTTGAAAAAAACTTCAATCCTGCTATTGACTTAGCTTCGATACGTGCGTAAATTTCGCGGCCTCAGCGAAGCAAAGGGTGATTAGCTCAGCCGGGAGAGCATCTGCCTTACAAGCAGAGGGTCGGCGGTTCGATCCCGTCATCACCCACCACTTCCTGAGTGCCTTTCGAAAGAAAGGCGGAAGCTTCCAAGGAAGCCTCCAACCGACGCGCAGCGGTAGTTCAGTCGGTTAGAATACCGGCCTGTCACGCCGGGGGTCGCGGGTTCGAGTCCCGTCCGCTGCGCCATATTTTCCAGATCAGGTTCGCCTGGTTTGAGATTGAAGGCCCTAGGGCCTCAGTCAGATGATTCAAGAGTTTCACCTGGATATAAATCCAAGCGATACGCAGCGGTAGTTCAGTCGGTTAGAATACCGGCCTGTCACGCCGGGGGTCGCGGGTTCGAGTCCCGTCCGCTGCGCCATATATGCTTCAAGGACCACTGAACGCCTTGATGCAGCGAAACAGCAAAGACCCCGGTCGCAAGACCGGGGTTTTTGTTTTTGCATTTGTAGCTTCTGTCGTTATGATTCGCCCACAAAAAAACCGCCTGGCTGGCGGTTTTTTTGTGGGTGATGCAAAGCCTCGTCAGAAGCCGAGTTTGTCCCGCAAGCTGTAATACCAGGCTCCCAGGGCGCTGAATGGGACGCGTAGCGCGTGTCCGCCGGGGAAGGGGTAGTGGGGTAGATTGGCGAAGGCGTCGAAGCGCTCCGCCTGGCCTCTCAAGGCCTCTGCCAGGACTTTGCCGGCCAAGTGGGTGTAGGTCACGCCATGGCCGCTGCAGCCCTGGGAGTAGTAGATGTTGTCCCCCAGGCGGCCAACTTGCGGCAGGCGCGACAGGGTCAGCAGGAAATTGCCGGTCCACGCATAGTCGATCTTCACGTCCTTGAGCTGTGGGAAGGCCTTGAGCATCTTGGGGCGGATGATCGCTTCGATATTCGCTGGGTCCCGGGCGCCATATACCACGCCACCGCCGAAGATCAGGCGCTTGTCGCTGGAGAGCCGGTAATAATCCAGCAGGTAGTTGCAATCCTCGACGCAATAGTCCTGAGGCAGCAGGCTGGCTGCCAGTTCGTCGCTCAAGGGTTCGGTGGTGATCACTTGGGTGCCGCAAGGCATGGACTTGGCTGCGAGCTCCGGAATCAGGTTGCCCAGGTAGGCATTGCCGGCGACGATGACGAACTTGGCGCGGACCTTGCCCTGGGGGGTGTGCACCACGGGATTGACTCCGCGCTCGACCCGCACTGCCGGGGATTGTTCATGGATGACACCGCCCAGGGATTCGACGGCGGCCGCTTCGCCCAATGCCAGGTTCAGCGGGTGGATGTGGCCGCCGCTCATGTCGAGCAGGCCGCCCTGGTACTGGTCGCTGGCCACGACTTCGCGGATCCGCCGCTCATCCAGCAGTTCCAGCTGAGTGTGGCCGTAACGCTCCCACAGGCGTTTCTGCGACTCCAGATGGGCCATCTGCTTGCCCGTCAGGGCTGCGAACACGCCACCGTCCTTCAAGTCGCACTGAATCTTGTACTTGGCGATGCGTTCGCGAATGATCTTGCCGCCCTCGAATGCCATTTGTCCCAGCAGTTGTGCCTGCTTGGGGGCGACGCTGCGCTCGATTACATCGATGTCGCGGCTGTAGCTGTTGACGATCTGCCCGCCGTTGCGCCCGGATGCACCGAAACCGACCCTGGCCGCCTCCAGCACGGTGACGCGAAAGCCGTTCTCCAGGAGGAAGAGGGCGCTGGACAGGCCGGTGTAACCCGCACCGATCACGCAGACGTCGGTTTCCATCTCGCCCTGCAGTTGGGAGCGTTCCGGGGCGGCGTTGGCGGAAGCGGCGTAATAGGACTGTGGGTATGGAATGTGCGCCATCCTGCGACCTCTTGTGTTTAATATATTTTACGAATGCGGCGATGCTACCTGAGTTGTAAATGGGCTGCCAGAGCAGAAGAAAAACTTATTCGCCCCCCGGAAATTAAAAAATTCGCATATTCATAGGCTTAGCTGAAAAAAAGGTGTTGACACCCCTGCGGAATTCCGTAGAATGCCGCCTCACAGCAGGCACGTAGCTCAGTTGGTTAGAGCACCACCTTGACATGGTGGGGGTCGTTGGTTCGAGTCCAATCGCGCCTACCAAACAAAATCCGCTCTGCTGGGCGGTCTGAAAAAGGGTTCACCGAAAGGTGAACCCTTTTTTCGTTATGGGGCTTTTTCACGGCCTTTGCACAACCCTTCCGTTCTTCCTGATACCCGCTGCATGTGGCATTCCAGCTCCGCTGAGCTTGCACTGGGCGTTGCCCTGACGGCGCCTCGGGTTCTTGTTCTTCGTTGCCTGGCAGTTTGTGTGCCTGGCGCAATGGCGTGTGTAGCTAGCCGGTCGATTCGGCAATGGCTGGCACACAGGTTATGTTGCGGAAATATCAAAGGTGGCGAACAAACTGCGCAAACAAAAGAGAGTTCTCAGTCACTCGGGCGATCATTTCTGCCTGTGCCTGTTTTTCGAATACAGCAAAAAATTTGATAACCCCCTGTTTTTTCTGATGAAACCATAGCGCCGCGGTTTTTCCGGTGACGCATTCTTGGAGGCTTAGCCGTTGGCCAGGCAGCGAGCGCATGGCACTTCAGGGCGGCGGTGGGCGAGGCACCGGCGTTAATTATCATCATCAGATAGCGGGGGGAGCGGGGCAGCCTTGGCCGTCGCTCAAGCCCTGCTCGATCATTGTCTGCCGATCTTGTTGATCGAGTGTTTGCGCAATCTAAGGGGCGCAGTCCAGCTGGCTGATCCAGTTGATGTCGTTCAGGTTCGCGTGCAGCAGGTTCTCTAGGCGCCTTGGCGGTCGCCGTATGGCGCCCCGGCGGGACGTCCGGGGACGCTAGATGAGTGGCTCCGGCAGTAGGCTGGAGCGCCTCTGTCGATTCATTGGGGATGAGTTGCAGCCGTATCCGGGGCGAGCCAACTTGATGTTGAAAGCGTCGAGAGATTGCCTACCGGTGCTGTCGCGCAGAGGTGAGGGGCTGCGGCCGTACTGCGGGCAACCTGCGGTTGCACGATGAGGAACTGGCCTCGCTTCCGGGGCGCGTGGTGCTGTGCGCCCCGGGGCAAGGTGTCAGTCCTGGGCGATGAAGGACGGACCGTTGAAGATGCGTACCGGATTGCCGCGTTCCACTTGGTGGTGGGCGTAGCGGCGATCCTGGCGCAGTTGCTCCTGTTCTTGCTGTTGCCGGGCTTCCAGGCGCTGCTGGATCAACAAGCGCGCCAGGCGCTTGTTGTCATGCTGGCTGCGCTCGGACTGCACTTTCACGCTGATACCGGTAGCCAGGTGCGTGGCACGCACGGCGGAATCCGTGGTGTTCACATGCTGGCCACCGGGGCCCGAGGCACGCATGGCTTCGAAGCGGATCTCGCTGTCCTGGGCGCCCTGGGGCGGACTGAACAGCTGGCCGGCGAAATACCAGTTCTTGCGCTTGTGGCCGGGTCGCGAAGGGCTCTTGCAGCTCCAGAGCAGGGTGCCGGTCCAGCGCCGGGCCAGCTCCTCGGCCTGCTCGCCGTCGAGGCGGGTCAGGACCGACTTGCAGTGGTTACCGCCATATCCGGCAACCTGCTCCACGATATCGATACGCACGCCCAGGAACTGGGCCTCGCGATGCAGCTGGCGCAAGGCCTTGCTCACGGCGATTTCACATTCCAGCGGGCCCTGGGCGGAGGAGAGTTGCAGCAACAACATCAGCAGCACCCCCGGCGCTTGTAGGTCAGTACCGGCTTGAGCCGGGCGATGATCTTCACCAGCCCGGCATCACGCAGGCTGCCCACTACGCTGTCGATGCTCTTGTAGGCTTCGGGGGCCTCCTCGTACATCAAGCCGCGGTCTTCGCAGATCACCCGGCTGCCCAGTTGGGTGCGCTTGAGCTGTTCGAAGCTGAAGCGTGCGTCCAGGCGGCCCTTGCAGTCGCTGCGCAGCCATTTGCGCCCGGCCCCGTGGGCCAGGGAATAGAGGCTGGCGGTTGCCGGGGTGGGTCGCACCAGGTAGCTGTGGTCGCCCCGGGAACCCGGGATGACCACCGGTCCTGCGTCCGAAGGCGTGGCTCCTTTGCGATGCAGCCAGCCGCTGACTCCGTCGACGTTGGCCGGCGATACCAGGTTGTGGTTGATGTCCAGCACGGCATGCCCCTTGGCCCGCAGGTTGCGAAGCAGCCGCTCGGCGATCAAGCGGCGATTGGCCTGGGCGAAGCGCAAGGCTTCATTGTGTTGTTGCAGATACTGGGCACCGGCGACGCTGTCGACGTCCAGGGGCTGATGCCCATGCTGGTCCACATGACGGCGCAGAATGGCTTCCCCCAGGCCCCGGGAACCGCTGTGCACCAGCAGGAGCAGGGCCTTGGGGTTCAGCTCCAGGGCTTGCAGGGCCTCGGTGTCGTACACCTGGTCGAGCTGTTGCAGCTCGGCGAAGTGGTTGCCGCCACCAATGGTGCCCAGGGAGTGCTCATGGCCGGTCACCGGCAGGTCCAGTTGCTCACGTTCTTCATCCCACTGCTCATCCAGCGGAAGGTCGATGTTGCCGATCTTCTTTTCCAGCTTGTCGAGGTTCGGGCGAATGCTGGAAATATCGGTTTGCCACAGCGCCATGCCGCAGCCGATGTCGTTGCCCACCAGGGCTGGGTAGATCACCTGGGTGGAGAAAAATGCCGCGCCTACCGGGTAGCCTCGGCCGGGATGCAAGTCAGGCATGCCGACGACCTGGCGCATGCCGGGCAGTTGGGCGGTGGTGTGCAGTTGCTGGAGCGCTTTGTCTTCGATCCAGGTGGTGTCGGAGGCGATCAGAGAGACGCCGTTCGACAAATGACGGATGCAAGTGTCCATGTCCAATTCCTGATTGGAAAAAATATTCAGGTAATGGCAGGACGAAGCGGGATTAAGCGAAGGCGCTAACGAATAGCGGGTGCAGCGTTTAAACCAGGCACGTCCTGCAAGGGGTGATCAGCTGTTCCATGATGAGTCTCCTTGTCAAAAGTGTGGGAAGGGGCGCGCAGGTTAATTGTTTGTCCCATGGCTGGCAATGGGCCATTTTACAAAATGGGCACCTTCGCCAATGGCCACGGTCGTAACAACCATCACCTTGTCGAATGAGGATGGTTATGCAGACCTTCGGTGAGCGCTTGAAAGAACAGCGCAAGGCGCTGGGGCTTTCCCAGCAGGAGTTCGGGGCTATCGGCGGGGTCGAGGCCAATGCCCAGGGGCGCTATGAGAGTGGTGAGCGGGTACCCAAGTCGGATTACCTGATGGCGATCGGACGTCATGGGGTAGACCTGCTCTACGTGTTGACCGGCGAGCCTTCACGCTTGCCCGAGGGCAGCCTGAGCGCCGATGAAAGCAGCATCATCCAGAACTACCGCCATCTCGGCGATGACGACCAGGAGGCCATCGCGCAATTGGCGTCGTCCCTGGCCGAATGCTGAACCTTTGCGCGGTTTTTTCTCGTCCCTGGACGGCTTTTTTCCAGCGTCTGAGCGATACTCTCGCGTTTTCACGGACCAGGAGGCAGCATGCGGGTTTTGACGGCGGTAACGGTGGCGGCTCTGTTGGCCGGCTGCGCGAGCTCCAACATGGATGATGCGCGGGCCAAAGCCCCCGCCAAGACTTTGACCTCGGCCAAGGCCGACCAATTGGTGGCGCAGTGCGTGCAGTTCGCCTGGCAGGATGAAGCGGTATTCGGTGTCGACGCCGCAGCCTATCTGGAGTCGGGCAAGGGCGGTGGCTATACGGTGTATAGCCGGTCCGCCGAGTCCTTCGTGGATATCAAGGCCGAGGCGGCGGCGACCACCGTCCGCTTCTACACCGCCGAAGACAACTTCGTCTCCAAGCGTCGGCTGGCGGCTTTGGCCACCTGCCTGTAGTTTCCCCTGGCGCAAGCCTTCAGCGCGTTTCCCGCAAACCCGGCCCTGGCCGGGTTTTGTCGTTTCTGGAACTTTGATTTTTCGCTCTTAGTTTCAAGTTCTTCTCTGGAATAAACCGGGAAAAGCCATTTTTGCTCCAGAAAAGCGTGTAATACATTGACTCTTCAAATTGTCAGCGCAAATAAGGAGGCCCAAGGTTTAATGGGCTTTGCGCTGTTTTTTGCAAATTGGTCGAAGTGGTTACTTGTCGAGGGCATGAAAAAAGTCGGAAAAAGTGCGCTAAGTTAAAGGTGCTCGCCAAGAGCGGGTTTTAATTAATCAATGGAGTGAAAGAAATGAATAAGCCACAAACTCAACTTAAACATGGTCGTGTCGTATCTCCTTCCAGCCGCGGTGCGGTTGCGGTGGACCTGGGGCTCTTGGGCACCTGGCAGGTCAACGAAATGGAAGGCGGGAAGAACTTGCCGGCCTTGGGCGCCGGACCGTTCCCGGCCCCTTACGGCAGCGACGAGCCCAGTGTCGCGCCGCCTGCGGATGGCCATATCCTCAGCGGTGGCAAGACCGATGCGCGTGATTGCGTCAACTTCACCGACGAAGAAATGTCGAAGAAACTCAATCGTCCATTCAGCTGGCCGCTGGTGAACGTGGAGCCAGGGCAAGTATTCCGGGTGCAGTGGGTTTACAGTGCTCCACACGTCACTCGTGGTTATAGCTGGTTCATCACCAAAGATGGCTGGGATCCGAAACAACGGATCAGCCGTGCGCAACTTGAGCCCAAGGCTTTTTACCAGGATTTCTATACTCAAGTTCCGTATCACGCCCATGGCCCGGAATTGAAAGCCAAGACCGAACATGAAGTCGTTTTGCCCAAGAACAAGAAGGGGCACCATGTTGTAGTTCTGGCCTGGATTGTTGCCAATACAGGTAACGCTTTCTATCAGGCCTTCGATCTGGACTTCAAATAAGTTGCAGTAGAAGAAGCTCTTTAATAGTTCTGAAGGAATAGAACATGGATAAAATCGACTTTTCCTTGATCAAGAGCCTGGCCGCCGATGCCGCATCGCTGATGCCCAGCCTCGCCGGCAAGAAGATCCTCATGGGCTTCTGGCACAACTGGGCCGCTGGCGCCGCCGATGGTTACCAGCGCGGGCAGTTCGCCAACCTGAGCCTGCTGGATGTACCCAAGGAGTACAACGTGGTGGCGGTAGCCTTCATGAAAGGCAACGGCATTCCCACCTTCAAGCCCTACAACCTGTCTGACGCCGAGTTCCGGCGTCAGGTGGGCATACTCAACAGCCAGGGGCGGGCGGTGTTGATCTCCCTGGGTGGCGCCGATGCGCATATCGAGCTGCACAAGGGCAACGAACAGCCCTTGGCCAACGAGATCATCCGCCTGGTCGAAACCTATGGCTTCGATGGCCTGGACATCGACCTGGAGCAGAGCGCCATCGACTTCGCCGATAACAAGAGCGTGCTGCCAGCGGCATTGAAACTGGTGAAGGATCATTACGCCGGCCAGGGCAAGCACTTCATCATCAGCATGGCGCCGGAGTTCCCGTACCTGACCAGCAGTGGCAAGTACCTGCCGTACTTGCAGGCGCTGGAGGGCTACTACGACTTCATCGCCCCGCAGTACTACAACCAGGGCGGTGACGGCCTCTGGGTGGCGGAGGCCAACGGTGGTCGTGGGGCCTGGCTTGCCCAGAGCAACGACCAGGTGAAGGAGGACTTCCTGTTCTACCTCACCGACAGCCTTGCTACCGGCACCCGTGGCTTCACCCGCATCCCGGCGGACAAGCTGGCGATCGGCCTGCCGAGCAACGTCGATGCCGCGGCTACCGGGTATGTCATCGATCCGGCGGCATTGACCAATGCCTTCAAGCGCCTGCAGAAGGCTGGTCATGCCATCAAGGGGCTGATGACCTGGTCGGTGAACTGGGATGCCGGCATCAACCGGCAGGGAGCGCACTACAACTGGGAGTTCTGCAATCGTTACGCGCCGCTGATCCATGGCGATGGCGGTGAGCCGGAGCGCCCACCGGCACCCGGCAACCTGGCGGTATCGGGCCGTAGCCGCAACAGCATCGGCCTGGAGTGGAGCGTGGTCGGCGGCGAACGTCCGGTGGAGTTCTACACCCTGTATCGCGACGGTCGGTCAGTGGCCAAGACGCCTGCTCCAGGGGTCGAGGACCAGGGCCTGCAACCCGATACCGAGTACAGCTACTTCGTCACTGCCACCGACATCCGGGGGCAGGAGTCGTTGCCCAGCCGCAGCGTGACCGCCAGGACCGCCGGTGGCGAGGTGGACCCGGGCTTCCCGCAGTGGCGCGTCGGCCAGCACTACCGCAAGGACGACGGCGTGAGCCATGAGGGCAATCGTTACCTGTGCCTTCAAGAGCACACCTCCAACCCGGCGTGGACGCCTTCGGTGGCTTTCACCTTGTGGCGCAAGGTATTGCTGGAGCGCCATGCTTGAGCATGGCGGGTCATTGCAGGAGCGGATGGCCAGGCGACCCAGGTGCGGATCTTCCGATCCGTGCCTGGGTCGTTTTTTGCCTTGCGCATTTCCCTGCAGCGGCGGATGCCGCGCCCATGAACCATTCACTGAGCTGCCCGGATGTTTCGATCAATCGGATGGAGGTGAGCGCAAAGCTGATGCAGTGGATGTTGGCGATTGTGCACCCGCTGGCGTTTGCCGGCGGTGCAGGCCCGTGCCGCAGCCTTTGTGCGCCTGGTCCGTGGCGAGTCCAGCTACCGGTCGGTGTTGCTGGTCGACAATGCCTGGAGGCTGATCGCCCTGGTGTTGCTGCTGGTCGCGGCCAGTGGCAGGGCGCGAGGAGTGGGGCTGGCGCAGCTGCAGGCTGGAACTTTGTAATCAATGGTAAGCGCTACTGCATTGGCCTGGGCTTGGGAGTAGTCTCGCGACTCGATCAATGAGCGATGGATGCCGCGATGTCCCCAGGGTTTCAGATGAACAAGCTGGTCCCGGAACTGCTGGTCACGAACCTGGACCGCAGCCTGGAATTTTATTGCACCACCCTGGGCTTCAGGGTCGAGTACCAGCGACCTGAGTCCGGCTTCGCCTTTCTTGATTTCAACGGTGCCCAGCTGATGTTGGAAGAGGACGACCAGGAGTCGTCGCCGTGGCGTGTCGAGCCCTTGGAAGTACCTTTCGGACGCGGGATGAACCTGTCGATCGAGTGCCCGGACATTCGTACCTTGGCGCAGGCCCTGGCACACGCTGGCATCATGTTGCGCCGGGATATCCAGGAGTGCTGGTGCTCGACCCGGATGGCTACCTGCTGCGTTTCACCCAGGCGCTGGGTTTCAGGCCGGCCTAGTCCGGGTCTGGGGCGACGCCTGCAGAGCGGGGCGTCGCGTATCGGGAGTCAGGGATGGAGTGTGAGTCGGGGAGGAGAGTCGTCAGTGATGAAGGGGGGGCTGGTGCCTGGGAATCTGTGGTGCTTGCCGCCCTGTCGGGGCATGCAGCGGGGTTGCGGGAAAAAGCTCAAGGCGAACAAGGTATACGCCGCGCCAATCGTAGCGCGCGGGCCGAAAACTGATGCTCATGGGGCTCAAGGGGTTTCGCGTTTGTCCGGTGCGGTGAGGCCCGCCTGGATCCGTTGGTAGATTTCTTCACGGTGGACCGCGACGTCTTTTGGCGCATTGATGCCGATACGGACTTGTTGGCCGCTGACGCCGAGGATGGTGATCGTAATGTCGTCACCGATGTTGATGCTTTCACCGACTTTGCGGGTGAGTATCAGCATGGTCTTCTCCTTGATAGCTTGGTAGGGCACCAGATTGAAACAGTGCAGAGGTCGGTCTTAGGTATAGATTAGTGCGAAGTTCCACTAAGTGGGTGCCTCTTTCTGACGCGCAGAGGATCTATAAATTCCCAAGGCGCAACTATACAGATGCAATAAATATCATTCTTCCTGTTTCGGCTCGATTTTGTGACGAGGTCTCTCGAGCCTTGGGTGGTAAAATCGCCGAGTCAGATTTTCTAGGGGTAGGTTGTGCGCACGATAGCGATGATGTTAGCCGCATTGGCAGTGGTGGGCTTGGCCGGTTGTGGCGAAGGCAAGCGAGTCGAGGTGAGCAAGAATGCCGCGGGAGCGGCGCAGGATCAGCCGGCGGTGATCGCCACTTCTGCACAATGGGATGTGCTGGTGGGCAGCGAGTTGCCCCAGGCGGTGAGCGACCTCACCGGCTGGTTGATCGAGCACGGGATCATGTCCAACGTGGTGACGGTGGACGGCAAGCAGCGAGTGCTGGTCGGGCCTTTTGCATCCCGGGCCGAAGCCGAGGCGAAGAAGGCCGAAGTGGTCGAGAAGCTGGTCAAGGCGAAGAAGCGCGATATCGATGTCACGGTGATCGAGCACCAGAGCGCGCAGTAGGCCAGGATTTCCTTCCTGGAGTATCGCCCGCGTCCTGCGGGCGATTGCAGGTCAACCGCAAACCTTGAGGTTGACCGTCCCGACGAATTCGTTACCGCGTCCCATCACGCACGCCACGCTCTGGTTGCGTTGGCGCTCCCAGTCCTGCACCGGATAGGTCTTGTTCCAGGCTTCGAAAAGTTGCCGGTCCTGCTTTGACAGGCGCAAGCCGTATTGCTTGCTCATGTAGAAGTAGGTGCGGGCGATCATGCCGCGGATCGATGGCCTGGGCATGACCTTCTTGGCCTTGAAATCCACCTGGGTCAGGCAGGAGCCATATTGACCCGGTTGTTCGGGGAGCCAGCCGAAGCTGAAGTTGCTGCGGTCGCCATTCACTTCGCCGATGCTCGGTACCAGGTTGTGCAGGTCGGCCTCGGCACGTTGATAAGTCGTATCGTTGCGCGAGCAGTTCTTGCGGCCGCCTTGTTGCCAGCACTGGCGTTGGTGGCCGATTTGCCAGGCCGGCACTATGTGTTCCCATTCGATGCGCTCGGCGCGCTTGGCATTCTTGCGGGGTACATAGCCGCAGGCGGCCAGGTTCACCCGATTGCCCTTGTACTTGCAGCCGCAATAGAACTCGGTGGACTGTGGGGCATAGAGTTTCCAGGCAACCTTCTTGGCTTCACTGAAAGTGCGAGGGGCATCGGCCTGGGCGCTGAAGCAAAGGAACAACAGCAGTACAGCGAAGCAACGAACGATCATCAGCTCAATCTTCCTTCGGCACGACCCAGAAAATCTGCACGCCACCATCGTCGCGATAGGCGAGGGTGACGTTGTCGTTTTCGGCGATCTCTTCCAGCAGGCGTTCCCATTCGTCCTGGGGTTCATCGGCGAGGCGGAAGATCAAGGCAGCCTTGGCTTTTTGGGCGGTAGGAGAGTTGATGATCTTTTGGATGCGCACACCCAGGCGTTCATAGGAGCTGAGGGGTGTTTGGGATGAGGCCACGGAACAATCCTTATTAAGCTGTACGTGCATACAGTATTTAACTGTAGGAAATTTCGCAACTGCTTAAAATTCAAGAAGTTCTTCTGACAACGCTTTGCGCGTTTGTCTCATGGCTGCCGGAAATTTTTAAGGTGGGAGAAGAAGCGGAGTGATCTGGAATCAAGGACCACTCGCCCGGGCGGGCGAGTGGCGGCAAGCCTGCTCGACCGGGGCCGGTCGAGCAGTGGGAATCAGTATTCCCAGAACATGCGTTGCAGTTCCTTGCTGTCCTGGGTCTTGGTCAGGGCGACCATGGCCAGGATGCGGGCTTTCTGCGGGTTCAGGTCATGAGCCACGACCCAGTCGTACTTGTCATCAGGTTGTTCGGCGTTGCGCAGTACGAAACCACCGGCATTGACGTGGGAGGAACGGATGATCTGCACGCCATTCTTGCGCAGCTCCTGCAGGGCCGGTACCACGCGGGAAGATACCGAGCCGTTGCCGGTGCCAGCGTGGATGATGGCCTTGGCGCCGCTTTGAGCCAGGGCCTTGTAGGCGGTGTCGCTGACGTTGCCGTAGCCATAGGCGATTTCTACGTCAGGCAGGCTCTTGATGTTCTTGATGTCGAATTCCGAATCCATGGTGTGGCGCTTGGCTGGCAGGCGGAACCAGTAGGACTTGCCTTCCACCACCATGCCCAGCGGGCCCCATGGGCTCTTGAAGGCTTCGGTCTTGATGTTGATCATCTTGCTGACGTCGCGACCGGATTGGATCTCGTCGTTCATGGTCACCAGTACGCCTTTGCCCCGGGAGTTTTTGTTGCCGGCCACGGATACGGCGTTGTACAGGTTGAGCATGCCGTCCGCCGACATGGCGGTGCCTGGACGCATGGAGCCGACTACGACGATTGGCTTATCGGTTTTTTCCACGAGGTTGAGGAAGTAGGCGGTCTCTTCCAGAGTGTCGGTGCCGTGGGTGATGACGATGCCGTCCACGTCCTTGCTGTCGGCCAGCTCGGCTACGCGGCGGCCCAGTTGCAGCAGGTTTTCGTTGGTGATGCTTTCCGAGGCGATCTGCATCACCTGCTCGCCACGGACGTTGGCCACTTGGCTCAACTCGGGAATACCGGCGATCAGTTGCTCGATGCCGACCTTGGCTGCCTGGTAGGTGGCGCTGTTGGCGGCGCTGGCGCCAGCGCCGGCAATGGTGCCGCCGGTGGCGAGGATTACCACGTTGGAGAGTTTCTGTTGGGTTTCAGCTTCCTTGGCCTGCAGGGCTGCGGGTAGGAGCATGAGCAGGGCCAAAGCGCCCGGAACGAAGGTTTTGAAGGCAGATTTCATTGTTTTCTCTCTAGTAGTGAGACAGTGCTGATGCAGGTTCATCTAGAAACACCTCGGCTGCAGATCTGTATGCGGCAGGGCACCGCAGGTTGAGCAGGATTTGTACCAGCGCTACCTTGGCCAGATATTTATTTTAAGTTACTGATTTATATCAATTTTATTTCTATATTTGACGAGCCTTGACAAGCATCTGTCCGGGTTTCCGAACGTTTGCGGGTGTGATGTTCGGCAAACCGAAAGCGACAGTCGAAAGCCGTGCGCGGGCTTTTCGCTCATGAATTAAAGATTGTTCTGAAGCGGTCGATGAGTCTTTTAGGATTTTTTTTAACTAGGAGTTCACATGTCGCTGTCAGTCGGATTTCCAGGGCCGGGGGCTATTCTGATCAATGGCAAGTCGCCCGCGACCATCAATGCGTTGAGCGACGCCAGTGCCGAGGGTGCTCCGGCAGCGCTGGGCACTGAAGACCCGGGTACTTTGCGCGTCGGCTCGGCCAAGCAGGCGGAAAAGGCCGAGAATGGCGATGCGGGTGGCGAGGGCGACACTCACAGCATCGCGGTCAAGATGTTGCTCAAGCGCATGCAGGAGCTGCAAGAGCAGCTCAAGCAGCAGCAACAGCAGCTGGCCGCTGCCCAGGCCGCCAGCTATCCGACCCCCGAGGCCAAGCAGACCGCCGTCATGGCCATCCAGGGGCAGGTCGCGCAAACCAACGCCGCACTGGCTGAAGTTTCGGGCAACCTGGTGCGTGAACTGGCCAAGGAGTCAGGCTCCTCCGGCAAGCTGGTGAATACCTCCGCTTGATCGTGCCCGCCCAGTGCCGGGCACTGGGCGGCTACCTCTTTTTAGCTATCGGCCGCCCTGTGCGTCGATGGCCTTCCCACGCTGTGAACATCATTGACAAACCCCATTCTGGTTCGCATAGTTCGCCTTACGCAAACGTTTGCGCGGAATTCCGGCAAGGATAATCGACTATCTTTTCCGAACCTCCAGGCCGTTTAGCGATACCCGGCACCTGGTTCCGCATGCCATGCAAGCGTTGCCCACAATAATCATAAGATCGGAGTGAACCCATGAAGCTGCCCTTTGCTGGACGTCTACTCGCTGCTGCGGTCCTGGCTGCTACCTGTGCAGCGCTGCCCCTCTCTTCGGCCTATGCCGATACCCCGCAGAAACCCAAGGTCGCCCTGGTCATGAAGTCCCTGGCCAACGAGTTTTTCCTGACCATGGAAGACGGTGCCAAGGCCTACCAGAAAGAACACCCGTCCGACTTCGACCTGGTGTCCAACGGCATCAAGGATGAAACCGATACCGCCAACCAGATCCGCATCGTCGAGCAGATGATCGTCTCCAAGGTCAATGCGCTGGTGATCGCGCCTGCCGACTCCAAGGCGATGGTGCCGGTGATCAAGAAGGCGGCGGATGCCGGGATCACGGTGATCAACATCGACAACCAACTCGACCCCGGCGTGCTCAAGAGCAAGAACATCAGCGTGCCGTTCGTAGGTCCTGACAACCGCAAGGGCGCTCGCCTGGTGGGCGAATACCTGGCCAAGCAGCTCAAGGCCGGGGACGAAGTGGCGATCATCGAAGGTGTCTCCACCACCACCAACGCCCAACAGCGTACCGCTGGCTTCAAGGACGCCATGGAGGCCGCGCAGATCAAGGTAGTATCCCTGCAGTCCGGTGACTGGGAGATCGACGCGGGCAACCGTGTCGCCGCGGCCATGCTCAGCGAATACCCGAACCTCAAGGCACTGCTGGCCGGTAACGACAGCATGGCCGTGGGCGCGGTATCCGCGGTGCGCGCCGCTGGCAAGGCCGGCAAGGTGCAAGTGGTCGGCTACGACAACATCAATGCCATCAAGCCGATGCTCAAGGATGGCCGGGTCCTGGCCACCGCCGATCAGTTCGCCGCCAAGCAGGCGGTGTTCGGCATCGAGGCCGCGCTGAAGATTCTCAAGGGCGAGAAGGTCGACAGCGGCGCCAATGGCGTGATCGAAACTCCGGTCGAACTGGTCACCAAGTAATCCTCCCGGCGGTACAACGGCGCCCATCCTGCGGATGGGCGCATGGAGAGTCTTTATGCCTGTTTCCGCTGCGAATGCTGTCCTCTCGGTCAGCGCTATCGGCAAGACCTATGCGCAACCGGTACTGACCGGTATCGACCTGACGCTGCTGCGTGGTGAAGTGCTGGCGCTGACCGGCGAGAACGGCGCCGGCAAGAGTACCTTGTCGAAGATCATCGGGGGTCTGGTCAGCCCCACCACCGGCCATATGCGTTTCAATGGCCAGGATTACCGCCCGGGCAGTCGTACCCAGGCCGAGGAGCTGGGCATCCGCATGGTCATGCAGGAGCTCAACCTGCTGCCGACCCTGTCGGTGGCCGAGAACCTGTTCCTCCACAACCTGCCCAGCCAGGGCGGCTGGATCAGCCGCAAGCAGCTGCGCAAGGCGGCGATCGAGGCCATGGCCCAGGTCGGCCTGGACGCCATCGATCCCGACACCCTGGTGGGTGAACTGGGGATCGGCCACCAGCAGATGGTGGAGATCGCCCGCAACCTGATCGGCGACTGCCATGTGCTGATCCTCGACGAGCCGACCGCGATGCTCACCGCTCGCGAGGTGGAAATGCTCTTCGAGCAAATCACCCGGCTGCAGGCCCGCGGGGTATCGATCATCTATATCTCCCATCGCCTGGAAGAGCTGGCCCGGGTGGCCCAGCGCATTGCCGTGCTGCGCGACGGTTGCCTGGTCTGCGTCGAGCCGATGGCCGATTACAACAGCGAGCAGTTGGTGAACCTGATGGTGGGGCGCGAGCTGGGCGAACATATCGACCTGGGCGAGCGCAACATCGGCGCGCCGGCGCTGACCGTCAGCAACCTCAGTCGTGCGGACAGGGTCCGCGATGTGTCCTTCCAGGTGCGCAGCGGCGAGATCTTCGGTATTTCCGGATTGATCGGGGCAGGGCGCACCGAGTTGCTGCGCCTGATCTTCGGCGCCGACATCGCCGACAGCGGCAGCATTGCCCTGGGCGCTCCGGCGCGGACGGTGAGCATCCGCTCCCCGGTGGACGCGGTGGCCAACGGCATTGCCCTGATCACCGAGGATCGCAAGGGCGAGGGCCTGCTACTGACCCAGTCCATCAGCGCGAATATCGCCCTGGGCAACATGCCAGCGATTTCCAGCGGCGGCCTGGTCAATGCCGAGGATGAAGAACAGCTGGCGCGCCGGCAGATCGACGCGATGCGGATTCGCAGTTCCAGTCCGGCGCAGTTGGTGTCCGAACTCTCCGGCGGCAACCAGCAGAAGGTGGTGATCGGTCGGTGGTTGGAGCGCGACTGCTCAGTGCTGCTGTTCGATGAGCCGACCCGTGGTATCGACGTTGGCGCCAAGTTCGACATCTATGGCCTGTTGGGTGAACTGACGCGCCAGGGCAAGGCCTTGGTGGTGGTCTCCAGCGACCTGCGGGAATTGATGCTGATCTGCGATCGCATCGGCGTGCTGTCGGCTGGACGGTTGATCGATACCTTCGAGCGCGACAGTTGGACCCAGGACGAATTGCTTGCCGCCGCGTTCGCCGGCTATCAAAAACGAGATGCGTTGCTCAATGAAGCGGCGCCTAGGAATGCATCATGAAAATTGCACCTGCAAGCGGCAAGCGAGGCGGCCAGTATTACGGCCTCGGCACCTACCTGGGGCTGGCGGGGGCATTGTTGGGGATGATCGTCCTGTTCTCCCTGCTCAGCAGCCACTTCCTGTCCTACGACACCTTCAGCACCCTGGCCAACCAGATCCCGGACCTGATGGTGCTGGCGGTGGGCATGACCTTCGTCCTGATCATCGGCGGCATCGACCTATCCGTAGGTTCGGTGCTGGCCCTGGCGGCGTCCACTGTCAGCGTGGCGATCCTCGGCTGGGGCTGGAGCGTGGTGCCGGCGGCCCTGCTGGGCATGGCCTGTGCCGCGCTGGCCGGCACCCTCACCGGCTCGATCACTGTGGCCTGGCGCATCCCGTCGTTCATTGTGTCCCTGGGGGTGCTGGAAATGGCCCGGGGCGTGGCCTACCAGATGACCGGTTCGCGCACGGCCTATATCGGCGACGCCTTCGCCTGGCTGTCGAATCCGATTGCCTTTGGCATTTCGCCGTCGTTTATCATTGCCCTGCTGATCATCTTCCTGGCCCAGGCGGTGCTGACCCGCACCGTGTTCGGTCGCTACCTGATCGGCATCGGCACCAACGAAGAGGCAGTGCGCCTGGCGGGAATCAATCCCAAGCCTTACAAGATCCTGGTATTCAGCCTGATGGGGTTGTTGGCGGGCATCGCTGCGCTGTTCCAGATTTCCCGCCTGGAGGCGGCTGACCCGAACGCGGGCTCCGGCCTGGAGCTACAGGTCATCGCTGCGGTGGTGATCGGCGGCACCAGCCTGATGGGCGGGCGCGGCTCGGTGATCAGCACCTTCTTCGGCGTCTTGATCATCTCCGTGCTGGCTGCAGGTCTTGCGCAAATCGGCGCAACCGAACCGACCAAGCGCATCATCACCGGTGCGGTCATCGTGATTGCCGTGGTGCTCGATACCTACCGCAGCCAGCGCTCCAACCGGCGGGTTTGACTCATGGCAACAATCAAGGATGTGGCAGCGCTGGCGGGAATTTCCTACACCACGGTGTCCCATGTACTGAACAAGACACGGCCGGTCAGCGAAGAAGTGCGGCTCAAGGTCGAAGCGGCGATCCAGCGCCTGGACTACGTGCCCAGCGCGGTGGCTCGTTCGCTCAAGGCCAAGACCACCGCCACCATCGGTTTGCTGGTGCCCAACAGTCTCAATCCGTACTTCGCCGAGTTGGCTCGGGGTATCGAGGATTACTGCGAGCGCAATGGCTATTGCGTGATCCTCTGCAACTCCGACGATGATCCGGACAAGCAGCGCAACTATCTGCGGGTACTGCTGGAGAAACGCATCGACGGGCTGATCGTGACCTCCGTCGGTGGCGACAGCGGCCTGGCCCAAGGGCTGGTCGGGGTGCGTACGCCCATGGTGATCGTCGACCGTGGCCTGGAGGGCGTGGATGCCGACCTGGTGCGCATCGATCACCAGTACGGCGCCTACCTGGCGACCCGGCATTTGCTGGAGCTGGGGCATCGCGACATCGCCTGTGTGGGCGGCCCGGCCAATACCAGCGTGACCCAGATGCGCCTGGCGGGCTTTCACCAGGCGTTGCGCGAGGCGGGGGTCGAGGTGCCGGCACGGCGCATCCTGGAGAGCGATTTCAGTAGCACCGGCGGGTACCTGGCGGCGGCGCAGCTGCTGGATGAGAGTCCGCCGAGCGCGATCTTCGCCACCAACGACATGATGGGTATCGGCGTGTTGCGCGCTGCGGCGGAGCGCAATATCCGCGTGCCCGGCGAATTGTCGGTGATCGGTTTCGACGACATCCTGTTGAGCCGCTATGTCTATCCGGCGCTGACCACCGTGGGTCAGTCGATCCTGCAGCTGGGCGAGACCGCGGCTGAGCTGTTGCTGCGCCGTATCGCCACGCGGGACCTGCCGCTGGACCAGCGCATCGTCACGCCGAGTCTCGTCTTGCGGGAATCGACCGCGCCCGTCGCTGGCGCGTTTGTGCAATACCGCTGAACCTTATTGATTGAGTATCGATGTATGCCAGCAAAAGTAGTGGTAGTGGGTAGCCTCAACATGGACCTGGTGACCCGGGCCGAGCGCCTGCCTCGGGGGGGCGAGACGCTGGCGGGCAAGTCCTTCGCCACGGTGTCCGGCGGCAAGGGGGCCAACCAGGCGGTGGCGGCAGCCAGGCTGGGCGCGGAAGTAGCGATGGTGGGCTGCGTGGGTGACGATGCCTATGGCGTGCAGTTGCGTGATGCGTTGCTCGCCGAGGGCATCGATTGCCAGGCCGTTAGCGTGGTCGAGGGTTCCAGTGGCGTGGCCCTGATCGTGGTGGATGACAGCAGCCAGAACGCCATCGTCATCGTTGCCGGTGGCAACGGCCAGCTTGTGCCCGAGAAGGTAGCGGCCGTGGACGCGGTATTGCAGCAGGCCGAGGTGATCATTTGCCAGCTCGAGGTGCCGCTGGCCACGGTGGGCTATAGCCTCCAGCGCGGTCGTGAGCTGGGCAAGACAGTGATTCTCAACCCGGCGCCAGCCAGCGGGCCGTTGCCGGAACACTGGTATGCCTGGATCGACTACCTGATTCCCAACGAAAGCGAGGCCGGCGCACTCAGTGGCGTGGTCGTCGATTCGCTGGAAAGCGCCGAGCAGGCGGCCAGCCGCTTGCTCGCCGCGGGTGCCGGCAAGGTCATCATCACCTTGGGTGCCCAGGGCTCATTGTTCGCCGATGGCAGCCGCTTCGAGCAGTTTCCGGCGCCCAAGGTGCAGGCCATCGATACCACGGCGGCGGGGGACACCTTCGTCGGTGGCTTCGCGGCCGCGTTGGCGGCCGGCAAGAGCGAGGCCGAGGCCATCCGTTTCGGCCAGGTGGCGGCGGCTCTGTCAGTGACTCGTGCCGGCGCCCAGCCTTCCATTCCCACGCAGTCCGACGTCGAGGCGTTCATTCCCGCATGAAAAAGACCCCTTTGCTCAACATCGCCCTGATCGCCGGCGTGACTTTCTAGGTCGCCAACCGGTTTTTTCCCACTTTGCACAAGGAGTGCGCTATGCGCCGCTATGCTCAGCTGTTCCACCACTGGTTCCGGAGTCTACTGCTCTTGTCTTTGCTCACTGCTACCGGCGCCCAGGCGGCGGAAAAGATCGACCTGATCATCGATACCGACCCGGGGGCCGACGATGTGGTGGCCCTGTTATTCGCCCTGGCGTCGCCCGAGGAGCTGCATGTCCGCGCCTTGACCACCGTGGCCGGCAACGTGCGCCTGGACAAGACCTCGCGCAATGCGCGCCTGGCGCGTGAGTGGGCCGGGCGCGAGGAGGTTCCGGTGTACGCTGGTGCCCCTACGCCTTTGCTGCGCACGCCCATCTATGCCGAGAACATCCATGGCAAGGAAGGTATTTCCGGGGTCACGGTGCATGAGCCCAAGGCTCCCCTGGCCAAGGGCAGTGCGATCAACTACCTGATCGACACGTTGCGGGCGGCCAAGCCCCATAGCATCACCATCGCCATGCTCGGCCCTCAGACCAACCTGGCGCTGGCGCTGATCCAGGCTCCCGACATCACCCAGGGCATCAAGGAGGTGGTGGTCATGGGGGGGGCGCACTTCAACGGCGGCAATATCACTCCGGTGGCGGAGTTCAACCTGTACGCCGATCCCCAGGCCGCCGAAGTGGTGCTCAAGAGTGGCGTCAAGCTGACCTACCTGCCGCTGGATGTCACCCACAAGATCCTGACCAGCGATGCGCGCCTGCAGAAGATCGCGGCATTGAACAACAATGCCAGCAAGGTGGTGGGCGATATCCTCAATGAGTACGTCAAGGGCGATATGGAACACTACGGTATTCCAGGTGGCCCGGTGCACGATGCGACCGTGATCGCCTACCTGCTCAAGCCAGAGCTGTTCACCGGGCGTCAGGCCAACATGGTCGTCGACAGCCGCGAAGGTCCTACCTTCGGCCAGACCATCGTGGACTGGTATGACGGCCTGAAGCAGCCTAAGAACGTGTTCTGGGTCGAGAACGGCAATGCCCAGGGCTTCTTCGACCTGCTCACCGAGCGCCTGGCTCGCCTGAAGTAAGCATCGCCCCCGCAGGCACCTGCCTGCGGGGCTCTAGTCCCGACGGCTTGCCGGGTATTTCTCGAATACCGCTCCATGAACGCCAAGGCCGACCCCACCCTCAGATCCCTGACCAGCAGGTCGACGCCGATGATCGCCAGTTCTTCCGGGCTTGCAGGGCTATAGGTGAATTGGCCCTGGGGCCATCTGGCCTTGATGTCGGCGTCGATGTCGGCGATGGGCATGCAGTCTCGCTGGTTCTAGGGAAGAGGGCAGGTAAGCTTGCGGAGTTAAGCCTGTCGTCCTGGTTGGCGCACCGCGACTTAGGCATCAGGCGAGGGCTGTGCGACACTGCGGCTTTTCCGTGCTCAAGGACGCCCCTGTGCAAATCGACCTGACCCAGCCTGATGCCCTGACTCCGCAAGCGGTACGCCAATTGCTGGCTTCGGCCAGCGACAAGGTCCACACCCAGTTGCGCGTGAGCAAGGCCGGTATCGCTTATATTTCCTCGGGAGTGGTGGGCGGAGCCCAGATCGATGGCGTGCTGTTTCGCCTGGAGACCTGGGCTGCTGGCTCCGGTTACGTAGGGGAGGTGGCCGCTAGCGATGAGGCCTGGGTGATGCAGGTCCTCAATGCGCTCAAGCAGAACTGGCCGAAGCCGGCATTCGACTACATCGATATCTACTGAGCGTCATTCATATCCAGTGACGATTGTCCGCTGAAACCGGCAGGTTGGCTGAGGCAGACTTGTCCGCCGCGTGCGATGGGGCAAAATGCCATTTCGTTTTGCAACCAAACGCAAAATTGACTGTCGCACGATCTCTGTACATTTTTAAAAGGAGGCTTCATGCCTTGGAAGTTCGCTTCATTCGCAACCTTGTTGGCCGTGGCAGTCCTGAGTGGTTGCAGTACCGATGGGTCGACCAAGGAACCCGTGGCTGCAGCCGAGGCTGGGCATACTCGTTGTGAAGCAACCGCCGCCGAATTCGCCGTCGGCAAGAAGGCCTCCGCGGAGCTGCTCGAGCAAGCCCGTACCCGCGCTGGCGCGCAGTATGCGCGCTTCCTCAAGCCCAGCGACATGATCACGTTGGAATATCGCTCTGATCGCCTGAACCTCAATACCGACGCCGACCTGGTGATCACCCGGGTCAATTGCGGCTAAAGACTGCAGGTTTTACTTGCCCACAAAAAACCCCGTCACATGGACGGGGTTTTTAGTTCGCTGAGAAATTACTCAGGGCGAACTTGTGCAGCTTGCATACCCTTTTGGCCTTTCTCAGCCACGAAGGAAACGGTTTGGCCTTCTTTCAGGCTTTTGAAACCGTCGCATTCAATAGCTTTGAAGTGTACGAACAGGTCGTCACCGCCACCTTGAGGAGTGATGAAACCGAAGCCTTTTTCATCGTTGAACCATTTTACGGTGCCGGTTTGGCGATTAGACATGGTGTATCTCCAAGAAACATATATTTTCAGTAGTGCTGTGTTGCTCAGGCCAACTGGGCACACCGAGCTATCATAGTCGAAATGTTCGGCTTGGGAGCCCCCTGTGGAGGCTGTTTGCCTGATGCGCTGGTGAGTTTTCCTGCTTGGGCTGGCTACAGGCCCCGGTTTAAGGGGCTCCTGCAGAAAAACATACGGTGATAAAAAAACCGTAAAAGCTGTATTCCAGTGTCGGAAGGCCGCGTTCAGCCTGCTTGGCTAACATCGACGCGGCTCGTTCCTGGTAGTGTCGGGTTATTTCGTCACCCGGCATGCGGCGATGGCGTCGAGTGCCCGGGTGCGTAGGTCGGCACTGGGTTGTTTGGTCTTGCTCATCAGTTCCTTGATTTCCTCGGTCGTGAATTTTTCATTCAGTTTTTCGGCACCGCAGGCGCAATGCTGCTCGGCGCTTTTGGCATCGATGCTCTGGCTGGCCGCTGCAGTGCAGTCCTTCATGTAGTCGGCACGGGTGCCGGCTGGCCAGGCGGCCTGGGCGCTCAGGGGCAGCAGCAGGGCGAACGGAGCGGCTAGGGCAAGCAGGTTGTTGAGGCGCATGGGGCGATTTCTCCTGAAGTCGGTAGCAAAGACGACGATTCTCGGGGTGTTTGAGGGCTGGCGTACATGCCAAGTTCACTTTCTTCAATAAAAGACCGGAAACTGCAACTTGCGAAGTTCGCCACGCGATGATTGTGATTTTTCTGTGCTAGCATGCGCCGCTTGGGTGTTTTCAGGCTTTGGGTGTTTCACTGTCCCTCGCGGTCGATGCCTTTTTTGATTTGAATTCCAGTCACTCTGGTTCGTCCCTGGCAGGCCGAAAGGTCTCTGCCACTGTGAGGCAGGCTTTCCCGTGGGAAAGGCAGGGCGGATCTTGTACTGGCTCATCCCAACCCACGTGACCTTTGGTAGGGGTCACCACTAGGAGAGGAGGCGCCATGCCCACTATTACTCTTCCCGATGGCAGTCAACGTTCGTTCGACAAGGCCGTATCCGTAGCCGAAGTCGCCGCCTCGATCGGCGCTGGCCTGGCCAAGGCCACCCTGGCCGGCAAGGTCGACGGCAAGCTGGTCGATGCTTGCGACCTGATCGAACACGATGCCACCTTGCAGATCATCACCCCCAAAGATGAAGAGGGACTGGAGATCATTCGTCACTCGTGCGCCCACTTGATCGGCCACGCGGTGAAGCAGCTGTATCCGACCGCCAAGATGGTGATTGGCCCTGTGATCGACGAAGGCTTCTATTACGACATCGCCTATGAGCGTCCCTTCACTCCGGACGACCTGGCTGCCATCGAGCAACGCATGCAGCAGCTGATCGACAAGGACTACGATGTCGTCAAGAAGATGACTCCGCGTGCCGAAGTCATCGATGTGTTCCAGAGCCGTGGCGAAGACTACAAGTTGCGCTTGGTGGAAGACATGCCCAACGAAACCGCCATGGGTCTGTACTACCACGAAGAATATGTTGACATGTGCCGCGGTCCACATGTGCCGAACACGCGTTTCCTCAAGGCTTTCAAGCTGACCAAGCTGTCGGGTGCCTATTGGCGCGGCGATGCCAAGAATGAGCAGCTGCAGCGCGTCTATGGCACTGCCTGGGCCGACAAGAAGCAATTGGCGGCATACATCCAGCGTATCGAAGAAGCCGAAAAGCGCGACCATCGCAAGATCGGCAAGCAACTGGACCTGTTCCACCTGCAGGAAGAAGCGCCAGGCATGGTGTTCTGGCACGCCAACGGCTGGACCATTTACCAGGTGCTCGAGCAGTACATGCGTAATGTGCAGCGCGAAAACGGTTATCTCGAGATCAAGACTCCGCAAGTGGTCGACCGTATTCTTTGGGAGCGTTCCGGCCACTGGTCCAACTACGCCGAGAACATGTTCACCACGTCCTCGGAAAGCCGTGACTACGCGGTCAAGCCGATGAACTGCCCATGCCACGTGCAGGTGTTCAACCAAGGCCTGAAGTCCTACCGTGACCTGCCACTACGTCTGGCCGAGTTCGGTGCCTGCCACCGCAATGAGCCATCTGGCGCCCTGCATGGCATCATGCGCGTGCGTGGCTTCGTACAAGACGATGCGCACATTTTCTGCACCGAAGAACAGGTGAAGAAAGAAGCCGCCGACTTCATCAAGCTGACCCTGGACGTCTACAAGGACTTCGGCTTCAGCGACATCGCCATGAAGCTGTCGACCCGCCCGGCCAAGCGCGTGGGCTCCGAAGAGCTGTGGGATCGTGCCGAGGGTGCCTTGGCCGATGCCTTGAACGAGTCTGGCCTGGAATGGGAATACCAGCCGGGAGAGGGCGCGTTCTACGGCCCGAAGATCGAGTTCACCCTGCGCGACTGCCTGGGTCGTAACTGGCAGTGTGGTACCCTGCAGTACGATCCAAACCTTCCAGAGCGCCTGGATGCCAGCTATATCGCCGAAGATAACAGCCGTGTTCGCCCGGTCATGCTGCATCGCGCGATCCTTGGGTCGTTCGAGCGTTTCATCGGCATGCTGATCGAGCATTACGCAGGCGTGTTCCCGGCTTGGCTGGCGCCAACCCAGGCGGTGATCATGAACATCACCGACAAACAGGCCGATTTCGCCCTTGAGGTGGAAAAAACCCTCAACCAAAGCGGATTTCGTGCCAAGTCCGACTTGAGAAATGAAAAGATCGGCTTTAAAATCCGCGAGCATACTTTGCTCAAGGTTCCCTATCTCTTGGTTATTGGAGATCGGGAAGTCGAGATGCAGACTGTCGCTGTGCGTACCCGTGAAGGTGAAGACTTGGGCTCGATGCCTGTCGCCCAGTTCTCGGCGTTGCTCGCACAAGCGGTTTCCCGGCGTGGTCGCCAAGATTCGGAGTAATTATTATTAAGCGTGATATGAGACAAGATAAACGAGCTGCACCGAAAGCCCCGATCAACGAGAATATCTCGGCACGCGAGGTTCGGTTAATTGGCGCTGACGGCGAGCAGATTGGCATCGTCTCGATTGATGAAGCGCTTCGTATAGCTGAAGAAGCCAAACTGGATCTGGTGGAAATTTCCGCCGACGCAGTCCCACCTGTTTGCCGGGTGATGGACTACGGCAAGTCGATCTTCGAAAAGAAGAAGCAACTTGCTGCTGCGAAAAAGAACCAGAAGCAGATTCAGGTTAAAGAAATCAAGTTTCGTCCAGGGACGGAGGAAGGGGATTACCAGGTAAAACTACGCAACCTGGTACGTTTCCTGAGTGACGGGGACAGGGCCAAGGTTTCCTTGCGATTCCGCGGCCGTGAGATGGCCCACCAGGAGCTGGGGATGGAACTCCTCAAGCGGGTTGAAACTGACCTGCAAGAGTACGGTTCGGTCGAACAGCATCCTAAGATGGAAGGACGCCAGCTGATCATGGTCATCGCCCCGAAAAAGAAGAAGTAATCAACAGGGCACGGCAGGCCTTCTGATTATGTTTATCAATTGAATGCGGAGTATCCGAACATGCCAAAGATGAAAACCAAAAGCGGTGCTGCTAAGCGGTTTCTGAAAACTGCTAACGGTATCAAGCACAAGCACGCTTTCAAGAGCCACATCCTGACCAAAATGTCGACCAAGCGTAAGCGTCAACTGCGCGGTAGCAGCTTGCTGCATCCGTCTGACGTGGCAAAAGTCGAGCGCATGCTGCGCCTTCGTTAATTTTTGGATCAAGAATAGAGGAAGTAACTCATGGCTCGTGTAAAGCGTGGCGTCATTGCCCGTAAGCGTCACAAGAAAATTCTGAAACTTGCTAAAGGCTACTACGGCGCTCGCTCGCGCGTATTCCGTGTTGCCAAGCAAGCGGTAATCAAGGCAGGCCAATACGCCTACCGCGACCGTCGTCAGAAAAAACGTCAGTTCCGCGCTCTGTGGATCGCTCGTATCAACGCTGGTGCTCGTACCAACGGCCTGTCCTACAGCCGTCTGATCGCTGGTCTGAAAAAGGCGTCCATCGAGATCGACCGTAAGGTTCTGGCTGATCTGGCAGTGAACGAAAAAGCGGCGTTTGCTGCGATTGTCGAGAAAGCTAAAGCCACCTTGGCTTAAGTACCCCCGACAGTCATCCGGGTCCACCCTCGTGGGCTCTGGTGTTAAACGTCATAAATAGGGGAAGAGCCTTCAAGCTCTTCCCCTATTTTGTATCTGGAGTCTGTACATGGAAAACCTGGATGCGCTGGTTTCTCAAGCACTTGAGGCCGTGCAACACGCAGAAGACATCAATGCCCTGGAACAGATCCGGGTTCACTTCCTTGGCAAGAAGGGCGAGCTGACTCAGGTGATGAAGACCCTGGGCAACCTGCCAGCCGAAGAGCGCCCGCAAGTCGGTGCGCTGATCAACGTTGCCAAGGAGCGTGTAACAGAGGTTCTCAATGCTCGCAAAGCGGCTTTCGAGGAGGCGGAACTCAGCGCCAAGCTCGCCGCCGAGTGCATTGACGTAACCCTGCCGGGCCGTGGCCAGACCTCTGGTGGTCTGCATCCGATCACGCGGACCCTGGAGCGTATCGAGCAGTTCTTCACCCATATTGGCTACGGCATTGCCGAAGGCCCTGAGGTCGAAGACGACTATCACAACTTTGAAGCGCTCAACATCCCAGGCCACCACCCGGCCCGGTCGATGCACGACACCTTCTATTTCAATGCGAACATGTTGTTGCGCACCCATACCTCGCCGGTACAGGTCCGCACCATGGAGTCGCAGCAGCCGCCGATCCGCATCGTCTGCCCAGGCCGTGTGTATCGCAGCGACTCCGATATCACCCACTCGCCGATGTTCCATCAGGTAGAAGGCCTGCTGGTGGATCGCGGGATCAATTTCGCCGATCTGAAGGGCACCATCGAGGAGTTCCTGCGGGTGTTCTTCGAGAAGGAACTGGCTGTGCGTTTCCGTCCTTCCTACTTCCCATTCACCGAGCCGTCCGCTGAAGTCGATATGGAATGCGTGATGTGCAGTGGTAAAGGCTGCCGCGTCTGCAAGCAGACCGGATGGCTGGAAGTGATGGGTTGCGGCATGGTTCACCCGAACGTGCTGCGTATGTCCGGGATCGATCCGGAAGAATTCCAGGGCTTTGCCTTCGGCATGGGCGCCGAGCGCCTGGCCATGCTGCGTTACGGTGTCAATGACTTGCGCCTGTTCTTCGACAACGACTTGCGGTTCCTTGCGCAATTTCGCTAGTCGCGCGTCCGTAACGAATCTATTAGGAGAGCAGGATGAAATTCAGTGAACAATGGCTGCGTGGCTGGGTTAGCCCGCAGGTAAGTCGCGACGAACTGGTCGCTCGTCTGTCCATGGCCGGCCTTGAGGTGGACAGTGTTACGCCAGCCGCCGGTGATTTCAGCGGTGTGGTGGTGGGGGAGGTACTAAGCACCGAGCAGCACCCTGATGCCGACAAACTGCGGGTCTGCCAAGTCAGCAACGGAGCCGAGCCTTTCCAGGTTGTCTGTGGTGCGCCGAACGTACGCCCCGGCCTGAAGGTTCCGTTCGCGATGATCGGTGCCCAGTTGCCCGGCGACTTCAAGATCAAGAAGGCCAAGCTGCGTGGCGTCGAATCCAACGGCATGCTGTGTTCCCAGGCGGAGCTGCAGATCGGCGAAGGCAACGACGGCTTGATGGAGTTGCCGGCTGACGCGCCAGTGGGTGAGGACATTCGTGCCTACCTGAGCCTGGACGATGCCAGTATCGAGGTCGACCTGACCCCTAACCGCGGTGACTGCCTGTCGTTGGCCGGTATTGCACGCGAAGTTGGTGCCCTTTATGCGGCTAAGGTGCAGCGACCGGAAGTCAAGGCAGTTCCTGCGGTGCACGATGAAGTGCGTCCAGTTGACGTGTTGGCGCCGGCAGCCTGCCCGCGTTACCTGGGACGGGTGATCCGTAACGTGGACCTGTCCAAGCCGACCCCGTTGTGGATGGTCGAGCGCTTGCGCCGTGCTGAAGTTCGCAGCATCGATGCCGCAGTGGATATCACCAACTACGTGATGCTTGAGCTGGGGCAGCCGCTGCATGCGTTCGACTTGGCCGAGATCAACGGTGGCATCCGTGTGCGCATGGCCGAAGAGGGCGAGAAGCTGGTATTGCTCGATGGTCAGGAAGTGGCCCTGCGCAGCGACACCCTGGTGATCGCCGACCATACCCGCGCCCTGGCGATTGCTGGTGTGATGGGGGGTGAGCACAGCGGCGTCACCACCAAGACTCGCGATGTATTCCTGGAAAGCGCGTTCTTCGACCAGATCGCCGTGGCTGGCAAAGCCCGTTCCTACGGCCTGCATACCGATGCTTCCCATCGTTATGAGCGTGGCGTGGATTGGCAGTTGGCCCGTGAGGCGATGGAGCGTGCTACTGGCCTGCTGCTGGAAATCACCGGCGGTGAAGCCGGCCCGATCATCGAAACCGTCAGCGAGCAAAATCTGCCATTGGTGGCGCCTGTCACCCTGCGGGCCGAGCGCATCAGTCAAATGCTGGGCATGGAACTCGAAGGTTCCGAGGTCGAGCGTTTGCTCACCGCGTTGGGTCTGACGGTAGCTGCCGATGGGGCAGGGCAGTGGCGTGTTGAAGTCCCGAGTCATCGTTTCGATATCAGCCTCGAGGTCGATCTGATCGAAGAACTGGCACGCCTTTACGGTTACAACCGCCTGCCGGTTCGTTATCCGCAAGCCCGCCTGGCTCCACAGGCCAAGGCCGAGGCGCGGGGCGACTTGCCGGCACTGCGGCGCTTGCTGGTGGCTCGTGGTTACCAGGAAGCCATCACCTACAGCTTCATCGATCCGAAACTGTTCGAACTGTTCAGCCCTGGCGTCGAGCCCTTGCTGCTGGCCAACCCGATTTCCGCCGACATGGCGGCCATGCGCTCGTCCCTGTGGCCAGGCCTGGTCAAGGCGCTTCAGCACAACCTGAACCGTCAACAGGATCGCGTCCGCATGTTCGAAAGCGGCCTGCGGTTCGTTGGTCAGCTGGAAGGCCTGAAACAGCAGCAGATGCTGGCAGGTATCGCTTGTGGTACTCGGTTGCCTGAAGGTTGGGCCCAAGGCCGCGATAGCGTGGACTTCTTTGACGTCAAGGCGGATGTAGAGGCGGTGCTGGGTTTTGCCGGCGCCTTGGATGCGTTCACTTTCGTACCGGGCAAGCACCCTGCGCTGCACCCGGGCCAGACAGCGCGCATCGAGCGCGAGGGACGTGAAGTCGGTTACTTGGGAGCCATTCATCCGGAGCTGGCCAAGCAGCTCGGACTGGATCGCGCGGTTTTTGTGTTCGAACTGGTCCTGAGCGAAGTGGCCCATGGTCGTTTGCCGAAGTTCCACGAGCTGTCGCGCTTCCCTGAAGTGCGTCGTGACTTGGCCCTGCTGGCAGATCGTGACGTTGCCGCCAGTGCGGTCCTGGAGGTGATTCGCGAGAATGCGGGCGAGTGGCTGACCGATCTCAGGCTATTTGACGTGTACCAGGGTAAAGGTATTGATCCTCATAGAAAAAGCCTTGCCGTTGGCTTGACCTGGCAGCATCCATCGCGCACTCTTAATGACGATGAGGTGAACTCAGCGACGCAAAACATCCTCACCTCGCTCGAACAAAGGTTGAACGCCACGCTAAGGAAGTGACGTATGGGGGCTCTGACGAAAGCTGAAATGGCCGAACGTCTCTACGAAGAGCTGGGCCTGAACAAACGCGAGGCCAAGGAATTGGTCGAGCTATTCTTTGAAGAAATCAGGCACGCTCTCGAAGATAACGAACAGGTCAAATTGTCCGGTTTCGGTAACTTCGATCTTCGGGATAAACGCCAGCGTCCTGGTCGGAACCCGAAGACGGGTGAAGAAATCCCGATCACGGCTCGCCGAGTCGTCACCTTTCGTCCAGGGCAGAAGTTGAAAGCCCGAGTTGAGGCTTATGCTGGAACCAAGTCATAACGACGAGCTCCCGGTCATTCCGGGTAAACGTTACTTCACCATTGGTGAAGTCAGTGAGCTCTGTGCGGTCAAACCGCATGTGCTGCGTTATTGGGAGCAGGAGTTTCCTCAACTCAACCCCGTCAAACGCCGCGGAAATCGCCGGTATTATCAGCGCCAGGATGTGCTGATGATCCGGCAGATCCGCGCGTTGCTTTATGACCAGGGATTCACCATCGGGGGTGCGCGCTTACGCCTCTCCGGGGATGAAGCCAAAGACGATACCACTCAGTACAAGCAACTGATCCGTCAGATGATCTCCGAACTGGAAGATGTGCTCGTAGTACTCAAGAAATAATTCTCTGCTTTAAATACTTCCACTTTTCAAAAGGTTGCGGTATATTCCTCAGCGTTTCCTGAGAAGTGAAACAGGTTTCACGCCTAGTCGGGGCGTAGCGCAGTCCGGTAGCGCACTAGCATGGGGTGCTAGGGGTCGAGTGTTCGAATCACTCCGTCCCGACCATATTCCTGAGTAAAATCAGACACTTAAGCCGATCTCTTGATCGGCTTTTTTGTGCCTGCGCAAAACCCGCGCAAAACTACCCCGTGATTTCGCTGATATTAAGGTCGGGAATCGCCTCCGACCAGACGATTTCAGCATTATCCTTCTGGTAGTTTTTGGTCATGGTCTCGCTGGCATGGCCGGCTATCTTCTGACCATCCTTCCCAGCTTTCTGATACAGGTGCAGCGACAGCGCCCGCACTTCATGGAAGCCAGGCATTTCCTCCTCTTTCCATCCCTTGTAGCAACCCGCCGCTTCCCGGGCTTCCTTGAAGGCTCGCGTCAAATATCGTTCTTCGACCTGCGTCCAGTGGTCCTTCGTCTGCTCCTGTTTCTGCTTCTTGCGGTCAGGTCGGCGGAGGATCAGGTAAGGCGAGACTATGTCGTCCCGGCACCGGCTGATCACGGTCTGCAGCTCCTCGGTCACCTTGAACCGAATCCATGCTGCATCGCTGGCCTTGGCCGTCTTCTGTTGCACCACATACAGAAACCCTTCCCGAACCCCATCGAATCGCATGTTGAGGATAACCCCACGAGCTGACACATAAATAATCGAGATCACCGCCATCTGGCGGTTTTTTTGTGCCTGGAGGAAAAACCAATGCGTACGTCGCAACGCGGCTTGAGCCTGATCAAGTCATTCGACGGCCTGCGCCTGCAAGCCTACCAAGATGCCGTCGGTGTCTGGACTATCGGCTACGGCACAACCCGTGGCGTTGAGGCGGGCATGTCGATCAGCAAGGAGCAGGCCGAGTGCATGTTGCTCAATGATGTCCGGCGCTTCGAGCCTGAGGTGCAGCGACTGATCACTACACCGCTGAACAGAACCAGTGGGACGCCCCCATGAGCTTCACCATGCAACATGGGCTCAGCGAATCTGGAATCGTCGACGCTCCATCGCCTGCTCAATGCTGGCGACTATGCCGGAGCCGCAGAGCAGTTCCTGCTCTGGCACAAAACGGGTGGGAAAGTGCTATCGGGCCTGACGCCGTCCGCGTGTGGCAGAGCGTGAGCTGTTCCTGGAGGCGGCATGAAGGCCCCGGGCTGGTTGTTGCCAGTCCTGGCCCTGTTGCTGGTGCTCGCCTTGGGCGGTTGGCTGGCCTGGTCCTGGCCGGCGAACGCCTACGGCCAGGCCCTGGCTGAGCAGGCCTAGACGTACAGCTCGGACCGCGAGCAGGCCGCTACGGCGGTAATCAATTGGCAGGGCGAGAAGCAGGACGCCCGCCGGGCCTTGGAGGATCGCCAGCCACCGCCGGTGCCAGCGGCAGCTCAACGAATTGTCGGAATCACCGGTGACGGTGACCAAGGACTGATCGCCCTGGCGGCCTGCCAGAGCTACGTCAACGAAATTGTTTCAACGAAGTGAAAAAGAGCGGTTGGGCCCGTTGCGTCAACATCTAACCCGGCCGCTGTCCCCGCCGATATGTACCTTCAGACAATCCTCGCCACTATTCTTATCGCAGTAGTGCGCGGGGATGTTGACCTAAACGAACTAGCTCGACTGCATCTGCGGTTCCAGCAAGAAAGCTGGGGACCGGCAATCACGAATTACTCACCCTCAAAACGCTTCATACACAGGTTTGGTGCAGTCTTCGTATACCACCTGGCAAGCCTTGCCTCCCGTGTCGACACATGACTGTTGAGCCACCATGCGGGCTTCTTCAGGGTCTTTGGCACTGCCCAGGCCAGAGCGGGACGGCCCGTCCTGGCTGCTGGGAACTACCCACGCGACACATTGGTTTCGATACGTAAAAATCACCTTGCAATCAGTCGCCCCCCGCCTGCTGCAATCGGACAAGGCCAACTTCTCGGCACTCTCCTTGCTGGGCCTGTTGACGGCAACCCCAGCATCTGCGGTTGCTCCAGATGAAGCGATTGCGCCCCAGGTCTTATGCCACTGCCCGGCGGGCTCCTGCTCGCGGGAGCTCCCGCCAGCGCCTGGGATCGGAGCGCAGCCGCCAACCCCTTGATCGCCGATGGGATATTGCCCCGCAGGACATCTCCCCTCCGCTTCTGCAATTGCCGGAAAGGCAAGGGCCAATAGTAAAAGCACATGGGCCCAGTGCAGCGGTACAGTGCCGAACATAGACGATTTCATATACACCTCAATTTCACACAGGGCTCGTGTTTGCGCACTACTCACCCGATGCGTTCCCCCGTGTTCCGGGATGTAGAACCAAACGCTGATCGCCTTGAGGGCTATTGTCCTCGGCTGCGTAAGGTCGTTCAGAAAAATAGTTTGGTATGCCAACTGCGCCGGTCAACATAGGACGGATAAGCTAATGGCCCATTGCCGGTATCGATTGCGGCCGCCATTCCTAGGCCAGTTCAGATGCCAGGGCCACTGGCCGCCGGTTGTGTATGTCGACCATGCCTCCGGTGCTGTCGGCGGTGATGATCACAAAGCCATCATGTTCTCCGGCCCCTTCGTCCGGATCTGGTAGCTGTCCAATCGAGGTGCAGAATATCGGCGAACCCTGGATCAGGTAGGGCTGCTTCTTTGGGCCTCCTGCGTCGACCCATTCGAGCCATCAATCGATCGGGCATATGGCCCGGTGCGGCCAGATCTGGCGGAAGAAAGGCCCGTGGGCCACTTTCTCGACCCGGGCGTTAATCGGTGCGGCGCGGTCTTTGCCCAGTGTGGCCTCCAGCTCCATCGGACAGCGTCGGCGTGTAGTTGGTCGTCGGCAGTATGGAGGAGGTGAGCTGCATCGTTGGTGCCGTGTTGCAGCGCTCTAGAGGCTGGGGCGCTCCTGCACCCAGGCCTGGATTTTCAACAGTGGTCCGGGTCCTGATGTTTTCCCGAGACTAGTTGATGCAAAGATCGACGGCATGGCACCGCTCGGCCTGAACATCAGCGGGCTTGAAGAGGTGGATGGGGCGCTGTACGCGCAATCGGGGTGGTGTCGAGTTGAATGAAGTAGGCGGGGACGACCGCAGGGACCAGAATTCTGGGCCCCGCGGTGGCAGATTAGTTAGCCAACTCTGATAACTGGCCCGTCATTTGCCCCCGTCGTTGTATCGGCCGACGGATTAAAGGTGAGCGAGATATTGCTCACGGTAAAGGTTTGATGTTGGCGCGCGGTGTTCGCCATGGTGCCCCACCGGATTCGAGCGTATCCAGGAGTCTTGGCGGTACCTGAGCCCTTGCCCTGGTCATCAATCCGGCCACAAGTGAATTCCATGGCCTGTAGCCCCTCGGCCTCATCGACGTTCCACCACCGCACATTCGCGACCGTGTTGTCGTTCTCTATGACGTTATTGAGCTTGATAGTGAACGTCGCCGATTTGAGAGAAATGCCGGAGGTGTTCTCCAAAACGGGAGCGACTATCGTGTTTTGGTCCGCTTCTGGGGGGTAAAACTCCTGGCTGT
>NZ_JBJJLO010000029.1:0-60906 GCF_046230915.1 Pseudomonas sp. KCJK8993 | reverse complement strand
TGCGCAGCGGGCAGTAAGCACCCGCCGATTCCCACGTACTCGTAAGCGATTGAAAGGACGACCACTATGCGCAAACAACTGATGATCCCTGCCCTGCTGGCCATGAGCGTAGCCCTGGCGGCCTGCTCCACCCCGCCTAACGCCAACCTGGAAAACGCCCGGACCAACTTCTCGGCCCTGCAAGCCAACCCACAGGCCAGCAAGCTCGCCGCCCTGGAAACCAAGGACGCCGCCGACTGGATGAACAAGGCCGACAAAGCCTACCTGGACAAGGAGAACGAGAAGAAAGTCGACCAATTGGCCTACCTGACCAACCAGCGGGTTGAAGTAGCCAAGGAAACCATTGCCCTGCGTACCGCCGAGATCAAGCTCAAGGACGCTGGCGACCAGCGTGCCCGCGCCATCCTCGATGCCCGCGACGCGCAGATCAAGCAGCTGCAGGCCAGCCTCAACGCCAAGCAGACCGATCGCGGCACCCTGGTGACCTTCGGCGACGTGTTGTTTGCCCTCAACAAGTCGGACCTCAAGCCCGCCGGCCTGGCCAACATCAACAAGCTGGCCCAGTTCCTCCAGCAGAATCCGGACCGCAAGGTGATCGTCGAGGGCTACACCGACAGCACCGGCAGCGACTCCTACAACCAGTCGCTGTCCGAGCGCCGCGCCGGCTCGGTACAGATGGCCCTGATCCGCATGGGTATCGACCCGGCGCGCATCGTCTCCCAGGGTTATGGCAAGGAATATCCGGTAGCCGATAACGGCAGCGTTTCCGGCCGGGCCATGAACCGCCGCGTGGAAGTGACCATTTCCAACGACAACCAGCCAGTGGCTCCTCGCTCCACGATCCGCTGATGCTGGCCCCCGGCCTAGACGGGCCGGGAAAACAAAACGCCGCGGACCTGGGTCCGCGGCGTTTTTTCATGCCTGGTTGAAACAGGCCCGGGGCCTGGGGGCTCACTGCACCAGTTGCGGGGTTTCCTGGCCCATGCAGCGCACCGCCTGCTTCTTATTGTCGACCAACACACCGGTCAGGCCCTTCTGCTGGGTATCGAACAGCACCAGCACGCCATCCACGCATTGGGCCACCTGCGCTGCCGGCTTGAGGGAGATCTTGTAGTCCTCCCCGGGAGTGGTCTTGAGCATGGTGAAGTCGTTGAGCAGCAACGCATCCTCCGGCTTGGCGAAATGCAGGTAGCCGTAGTACCACAGGCAGGCCACGGTACCGATGATGCTGCAGATACCGGTGATGATCATTGGCAGGACGTTACGTTCTTCACTCATTGCGGACTCTCTGGAGGTTCAACTGCTGAATTAGGGGTCGTCGGGTAGTTGGGGATTTCCCCCAGGCGGCGCAACCCGTCGAAATGCCGCGGATCGTCGAGGTAGCGCAGCATCACGCTGCGCCAGGTCGGATCGGCGAAAGTCTGCACATGGTCGCCGCGGGTCAGTTGCAGGACTCGCGGCGGCGGCGCAGCTTGATACAGGCGGATGCCATTGGACAGGGGGACGAGCGGGTCGTCGAGGCTGTGGTAGATCAGTTTCGGCACCCCGGTCAGGCGCGCCATGGAATGGATCGCGCTATCGCCATCCGGGACCAGCCAGGACAGCGGCACCTGCAAGGGCCAGGTCAACCAGGAAGTGCTCAGGGCGTAGCGCCCGACATCACGATAACTGGCCGGCACGCCGTCGAAAACGATGGCCTTGAGCCGGGCCTGGCGTTCGGGATGCTCCACCAGGTAGTGGATGGCCAGCGCACCGCCCAGGCTCTGGCCGAGGACCACCAGTGGCTTGCCCTGGACCTCGGGGGCCTGGTCCAGCCAGGCGAAGGCGCTGTCCAGGTCCTGGTAGATCGCCGGCAGGGTGGGTTCGCCCTCGGACAAGCCGTAGCCGCGATAGTCCAGCAACAACACCTGGTAACCCTGTTCCGGCAGCCACCAGCTGCCGCCCAGGTGCCAGGCCAGGTTGCCGCCATTGCCATGCAGGTGCAGCACCGTGCCCTTGACCGGCACCCCGGCCTTGGCCGGCAACCACCAGGCATGGAGCTTGAGGCCGTCGGCGGTGGTCAGGGTGACGTCACGGTATTCGAGCTTGGCCCGCTCGGGGGTGAAGGGCAGGCCCGGCTCGGGATAGAACAGCAGCGAACTGCAACCGTGCAGGCCCAGCAACAGGGCAAGTACCGCGCAACACTTGAATAGTCGGCTCACCCGCGATTCCCCGCTCGGTATTGCGCCGAGGCGCAATCCGGCATCGATGGCAGCGCCTGCTGAAGCAACCCGTGGCGGCTGCGGATATCTGTGGATACGTCCATGTGCGCCCCCCGGCTGCAATCAAAGGATGTTGGAGTAGTCGGCCTCGATCCGGTCCAGGCTCAGGTGGTTGAGGAAGTTGGAGAAGCACATCCATGCCGACAGGGCGTTCATGTCGCGGAACTGCTCGGGCAGGTACTTGGGCGCCACCACCATCCCTTCGTCCACCAGCTGGCGCAAGGTACGCATGTCTTCCAGGGTGGTCTTGCCGCAGAACAGCAGTGGCACCTGCTCCAGCTTGCCCTTGCGCACGGCGAGCTGAATGTAGTTGTAAACCATGATGAAGCCCTTGAGATAGGACAAGTCCTTGGTGAAAGGCAGCCCTGTGGGCACCGAACCACGGAACACCCGGCTGGCGTTGCCATAGCTCTCGGCCATCTCGAAACCCTGTTCGCGGAAGAACTCGAACACCTGCAAAAAATCCGCCCCCTCCTCCACCATGTGGATGGCCCGGGTACGGTTGGTCAGCTTGCGCAGGCGGCTGGGGTAGGAGGCGAAGGTGATGATTTCCATGAGGATCGCCAGCCCCTCCTGGGTCACCGTCGACGAGGGCGGGCCCTTGGCCAGGAAGGTGCAGATCGGCTGGTTCAGGCCGTTCAGGGTGGTGCCTACGTGCACCAGCCCTTCGTGGACTTCCAGCGCCCTTACGTCGCGGTCGTTGAACATCGCATCGCTGCGGATCTTGATGTAGTCGGCGCCTGCCGCCGCATCGGCGACGATACCGTCGGACTCGAAGACCCGGATGGTTTCCTCGGCCTCGCCGAAGACCTTGTTCAGCCGGCCCTGCAGCAGGCTCACCGCGTCCTTGGCGCTCAGGGTCTTGGGCTCGTCCTTGAGGTCGCCACGGCCGTCGATGTTGTTCAGGTAGTCGGACATCATCAGGCCGAGGTCCGCCAGGGTCGGGTCGCCGGCATGGAAGGCATCCGAGGCGGCGCCGTACAGCTCCTGGGAGATCAGGCCGAAGTCACCGGTGCCCCGGGCCTCGAGCATGCGCACCACCATGCGGTATTCCTTGCACATGCGGCGCATGATCTGCCCCACCGGGTTGAACTGGCCCAGTTGGCGAGTGATGTCGCGCTCGATGTTCTGGAATTCCAGCTTCACCGCGCCGGAGTCGAAGGACAGCGGGCGGCCTTCGTAATAGGCGCGGTCCACCGCCGGCATTTCCTTGCCCTTGGCCTTGAGAAAACCTTTGCGGATGCTCTCGTCCCACTTCACTGCGTCCAGTACGCGGATCGGTGTCTGCGCCAGCACTATGCGATCGGACAAGGTGCGTATCGTCTGCTGGTAATCGTCCACCGGAAATTCCCTCTGTTGAATCGCTCGAAGCTGTTACTGGCGGCCCGCTGAACGCGCACCGCTGCGACGAAGACCTCGTCGGTCCTGAATTGACCTGGTGCCCGGTCGATCCGTTCCCGGCCGGGACTGCTACCTCATACGGAGGCCAGCACCAGATGCATGTAGCGGGTCAGGATGCCGAGCATTTCCTCTTCGGCCAGGGGCTCGGCATCGTTGAGCAGGCCCTGATATTCCATTCGGCCGATTATAGACGTCAACACCTTGGCATCCTGCTGTGGCTCGCGCGACCCCAGGACCTGGAAGAACTGGCACGTGCCCTGTAGCAGGATCTGCTGGTGCGAGCGCACCAATTGCGCCAGGCGCGGATTGAGCAACGCTTCCTGGCGGAATGCCTGCTCGGCCATCAGGTGCTCGCGGCGGGTACTGAGCTGGCGCTGCACGTAGTCGGCGGTCATCCGCGCGATATCGTCGGCCAGTTGCGAGCGGCACGCCGGGCTGCCGTCGCCATAGGCGACCATTTCCCGCAGCAGCCCTTCATTGTTGGCCCACAGCTTGGCCATGAATGCCGCGCTGCGTTCGACATATTGGGCGAAGGTATCGGTGAGCAGGTCATCGATATCCTTGAAGTAATAAGTGGTGGCCGATAGCGGCACACCGGCCTCGGCCGCTACCGCGCGATGGCGCACGGCCCGCACGCCATCACGCACGACGATGCGCATGGCGGCATCGAGGATCTCCTGTCGGCGTTGTTCACTGCCCTGGCGGCTGGCCTTGCGGCCTTGGTACTGAACACTTTCAGCCACCGCGGTGGCGATGCCAGCTGCACCTTCTTGAGCAATTGCACGGTTCACGACAGGTATTCCCCTTATCAGTCACACAGAATCAAAAGCGGTACGTCAGTTCCAACCAGACAATAAAAAGCCGCCTGGTGAAGGCGGCTTCTTGTTCACGACATCTTAGGCTTGCGGCCGCATGTGCGGGAACAGGATCACGTCGCGGATCGACGGCGAGTTGGTCAGCAACATCACCAGGCGGTCGATGCCGATGCCTTCACCAGCGGTCGGCGGCATGCCGTATTCCAGGGCGCGGACGAAGTCGGCATCGTAGTGCATGGCTTCGTCGTCACCGGCGTCCTTCTCGGCCACCTGGGCCAGGAAGCGCTCGGCCTGGTCCTCGGCATCGTTGAGCTCGGAGTAGGCGTTGGCGATCTCGCGGCCACCGATGAACAGCTCGAAACGGTCGGTAACAGCCGGGTTTTCGTCGTTGCGACGGGCCAGCGGCGACACTTCGAACGGGTACTCGGTGATGAAGTGCGGCTGCTCCAGCTTGTGCTCCACCAGCTCTTCGAAAATCATCACCTGCAGCTTGCCCAGGCCTTCGTGGCCCAGCACCTTGGCGCCGGCCTTTTTGGCGATCTCGCGGGCGCGGTCGACGTCCTGCAGGTCGGCAGCGGTCAGCTCGGGGTTGTACTTGAGGATCGAATCGAACACCGACAGGCGGGCGAACGGTTCGCCGAAGTGGAACACCTTGTCGCCGTACGGCACGTCGGTGCTACCCAGGACCAGCTGCGCCAGCTCGCGGAACAGTTCCTCGGTGAGGTCCATGTTGTCGCGGTAGTCGGCATAGGCCTGGTAGAACTCGAGCATGGTGAACTCGGGGTTGTGACGAGTCGAGACGCCTTCGTTACGGAAGTTGCGGTTGATCTCGAACACTTTCTCGAAGCCACCCACCACCAGGCGCTTGAGGTACAGCTCCGGCGCGATACGCAGGAACATGGCCATGTCCAGGGCGTTGTGGTGGGTTTCGAACGGCTTGGCCGCGGCACCACCCGGGATGGTCTGCAGCATCGGCGTCTCGACTTCGAGGAAGTCGCGCTCGATGAGGAACTTGCGGATGTGCGAGATCACTTGCGAACGCACACGGAAGGTGTGGCGGGTTTCCTCGTTGACCATCAGGTCGACGTAGCGCTGGCGGTAGCGCTGCTCGGTGTCGGTCAGGCCATGGTGCTTGTCCGGCAGCGGGCGCAGCGACTTGGTCAGCAGGCGCACGTTGGTCATCTCGACGTACAGGTCGCCCTTGCCGGAACGGGCCAGGGTACCTTCGGCGCTGATGATGTCGCCCAGGTCCCAGGTCTTGACGGCGGCCAGGGTTTCTTCCGCCAGGGTCTTGCGGTTGACGTAGACCTGGATGCGGCCGGTCATGTCCTGGATCACCATGAACGAGCCACGGTTGAGCATGATGCGACCTGCCACCTTGACCGGGATCGCCGCTGCTTCCAGCTCTTCCTTGGTCTTGTCCGCGTACTGTTTCTGCAGGTCGTTGCAGTAGCTGTCGCGACGGAAGTCGTTGGGGAAGGCATTGCCTTTGGCACGCTCCGCGGCAAGTTTTTCCTTGCGCAGGGCGATCAGGGCGTTTTCTTCCTGTTGCAGGTCTTGCGCTTCGGTCTTGAGGTCGCTCATGTCGTCATTCTTTCCATCAGGTGTTCATTGCCCCTGTCGGGCAGGGCGCACGATACCGGCAATGGCCGGTATCGCGGCGGTGGTGTGCGGTTTACAGCCCCTGCTTGAGGCTCGCTTCCAGGTACTGGTCGAGGTCGCCGTCCAGGACCTTCTGGCAGTCGCTGCGCTCGACGCCGGTACGCAGGTCCTTGATGCGTGAGTCATCCAGTACGTAGGAACGGATCTGGTGGCCCCAGCCGATGTCCGACTTGCTGTCTTCCAGGGCTTGCGAGGCGGCATTGCGCTTCTGCATCTCCAGCTCGTACAACTTGGCCCGCAACATCTTCATGGCGGTGTCCTTGTTGGCGTGCTGGGAGCGTTCGTTCTGGCAGCTGACCACGGTGTTGGTCGGTACGTGGGTGATCCGTACCGCCGAGTCGGTGGTGTTCACGTGCTGGCCGCCGGCGCCGGAGGAGCGATAGGTATCGATGCGCAGGTCGGACGGGTTGATCTCGATCTCGACCTTGTCGTCGATCTCGGGCGAGACGAAGACCGCCGAGAACGAAGTGTGGCGGCGCGCGCCGGAGTCGAACGGGCTCTTGCGCACCAGGCGGTGCACGCCGATCTCGGTACGCAGCCAGCCGAAGGCGTACTCGCCCTTGATGTGCACGGTGGCGCCCTTGATACCGGCGACATCACCCTCGGACAGTTCCATGATGGTGGCATCGAAGCCGCGCTTGTCGGCCCAACGCAGGTACATGCGCAGCAGGATGTTGGCCCAGTCCTGGGCCTCGGTGCCGCCGGAGCCGGCCTGGATGTCCAGGTAGGCGTTGTTCATGTCCATCTCGCCACTGAACATGCGACGGAACTCAAGCTGGGCCAGCGCTTCTTCCAGGCCCTGCAGCTCGGTCTCGACGTCGCTCACGGCGCCTTCGTCATTCTCTTCGACGGCCATGTCGAGCAAGTCCTTGCAGTCGGCCAGGCCACCGGACAGCTTGTCCAGGGTCTCGACGACCTGTGCCAGCATGGAGCGCTCGCGTCCCAGGGCCTGGGCGTACTCGGGCTTGTTCCAGACGTTGGGGTCTTCCAGCTCGCGGTTGACTTCGATCAGGCGGTCATGCTTGTGATCGTAGTCAAAGATACCCCCGAATGGACTGGGAACGCTCGGTCAGGTCCTTGATGGTGTTCAGGATCGGGTTGATTTCCATGGATGGCAGCACTCGTTGGCGAACTTTTGAAAGCCGGCGATTATAACGGAATCACAGAATGGCGGCAGCCCGCTTGGCGCCTCAAGGCGGCCGATCCGGCTTTTTTCACTCGATCCCCACCTGATTGCGCCCATTGTTCTTGGCCAGGTACAAGCCCTTGTCCGCCGCCGAAATCAACTGCCGGCAGTGGCTGTTGGGCTGCGGGGTCATGGTCGACAGGCCGATGCTGATGGTCAGGCTGGCCCCTTCCACCGGCGCGATATGGGGGATCTTCAGGGCCTCGACGGTCTGGCGCAGCTTTTCGGCTACCAGGCGTGCGCCACCCGGCGAGGTATTGGGCAGCACCAGCACGAACTCCTCGCCGCCGTAGCGCGCCGGCAGGTCGGATGGCCGGCTGCTGGCCTCGCGGATCGCCGCGGCCACCTTGCGCAGGGCTTCGTCGCCCTCCAGGTGGCCGAAGGTATCGTTGTAGGTCTTGAAATAGTCGACGTCGATCATCAGCAGCGACAGTTGGGTCTGCTCACGCATGGCCCGGCGCCATTCCAGCTCCAGGTACTCGTCGAAGTGCCGGCGGTTGGACAGCCCGGTCAGGCCATCGGAGTTCATCAGGCGCTGCAGCACCAGGTTGGTATCCAGCAGCTGCTGCTGGCTGACCCGCAGTGCCCGGTAGGCGGCGTCCCGCTGCAACAGGGTCATGTAGGAGCGCGAGTGGTAGCGGATGCGCGCCACCAGCTCGATGTTGTCCGGCAGCTTGACCAGGTAGTCGTTGGCCCCGGCGGCGAACGCCGCGCTCTTGATCAGCGGGTCTTCCTTGGTGGACAGGACGATGATCGGGATGTTCTGCGTTGCCGGGTGGTTGCGGTACTCGCGCACCAGGGTCAGGCCGTCCAGGCCCGGCATCACCAGGTCCTGGAGGATCACCGTGGGCTTGATGCGGATCGCCTGGGCAATGGCCTGGTGCGGATCGGCGCAGAAGTGGAAGTCGATGTTTTCCTCATTCGCCAACCCACGCCGAACCGCCTCGCCGATCATGGCCTGGTCATCGACCAGCAACACCATGGCGGCGTTTTCGTCGGTCTTGAATTCGTCGAGCTGTAAATCATTCATGGGTGGTCACCTGAAATGCTACCCGGCCAGGACAGCTGCGTTTATCAGTCATTTGGCGAATATCTCCAGCAAACGTGGAGCGATCTTGTCCAGTGGGCGAATTTCTGCGGCGGCGCCGATGGCAGCGGCCGCCTTGGGCATGCCATACACCGCACTACTGTTCTGGTCCTGGGCGATGGTCAGATAACCCTGATCGCGCATCAGCTTCAAGCCCTGGGCACCATCCCGGCCCATGCCCGTCAGCAACACGCCCACCGCATCGCCGTTCCAATAACTGGCGACACTTTCAAAAAATACGTCGATGGAGGGTCGATAGATCTCGTTCACCGGCTCGGCGGTATAGGCCAGCGTGCCGTTCTTCAACAGGCGGATGTGATGATTGGTGCCCGCCAACAGTACCGTACCGCTCAGTGGCGGTTCCCCCTCCCGGGCCAGGCGCACTGGCAATCCCGATGCACTGCTGAGCCACTCGGCCATGCCTGCGGCGAACACCTGGTCGACATGCTGGACCAGCACGATGGCGGCCGGAAAGTCCTTTGGCAAGCCTTTGAGCAACACCTCCAGGGCTGCCGGCCCGCCGGCGGAGGAACCGATGGCCACCAGGCTCCGGCGCGCCACGCCGTTGCGCAGGGGATGCGGCGCGGAACGCACGCGGCTGCCGCTCTGGCCGATCAGCCAGCCGATATTGAGGATCTTGCGCAGCAACGGCGCCGCCGCCTGCTGGGCGTTGCCCGCCCCCAACGCCGGCGTATCGACCACATCCAGGGCACCATGGCCCATGGCCTCGAACACCCGGTGCACGTTCTGCTGGCGGTCGACGGTGACGATCACGATGGCGCAGGGCGACTCGGCCATGATCCGCCGCGTGGCCTCGACCCCATCCATCACCGGCATGATCAGGTCCATCAGGATCAGGTCCGGAGTCAGCTCGGCGCAGTACTGCACCGCTTCCGCGCCGTTGGTGGCGACCCACACCACCTCGTGGCTGGGGTCGAAGGCCAGCGCCCGGCGCAGCGCCTCCACCGCCATGGGCATGTCATTGACTATCGCTATCTTCATGCCCGCGCACCTCCAATCAGTTCCACCACCGCATCCAGCAGGGCGTCGTCATGGAAACTGGCCTTGGCTAGATAATAGTCGGCACCGGCATCCAGCCCACGACGCCGGTCTTCCTCACGATCCTTGTAGGACACCACCATCACCGGCAACGACTGCAAGCGATTGTCGCGACGCAGCAGCGTGACCAACTCGATCCCATCCATCCGCGGCATGTCGATGTCGGTGATCAGCAGGTCGAAGTTCTCCGAGCGCAGGGCGTTCCAGCCGTCCATGCCGTCTACGGCCACGGCCACGTCATAGCCGCGATTGATCAGCAGCTTGCGCTGCAATTCGCGCACCGTCAGCGAGTCGTCGACCACCAGGATGCGCTTGCGCGCAGCCTGGGCATGCTGCTGATGATGCCGGGCGATGCGCTCCAGGCGACCGGTGTCGAGCAGCTTGTCCACCGAGCGCAGCATGTCCTCGACATCGACGATCAACGCCACCCGGCCGTCATCCAGCAAGGCACCGGCGGAAATGTCCTGGATCTTTCCCAGGCGCTCGTCCAGCGGCAGCACCACCAGGGTCCGCTCGCCGATGAAGCGCTCCACGGCGATGCCGTACATGGCCTCGCGCTCGCGGATCACCACCACCTTCAAGGTCGCAGCGCCATCCTGGGCCGCCGGTCGCTGCAACAGCTGACTGGCCGCCACCAGGCCGACATGCCGGCCCTCGTGCCAGAAATGCTGGCGCCCCTCCACCTGGACGATGTCCTCCGGCTCCAGATCGCGCATGCGCTCGATATGGGCCAGCGGGAAGGCATAGGCTTCGCCCCCCACTTCCACTACCAGGCTGCGTACCACCGACAAGGTCAACGGCACTTCAAGGTGGAAGCGGCTGCCCTGGCCGGTAACCTGTTCCAGCACCACCGCCCCGCGCAATTGGCGCACCATGTGCTGCACCGCATCCAGGCCGACACCCCGGCCGGAAACTTCCGTGACCTTGTCCCGCAGGCTGAAACCCGGCAGGAACAGGAAGGTCAACAGTTCCTCCTCGCTGAGCTGGGCGGCAGTCTCGGCCGGCGATAGATGACGCTCGACGATGCTCAGGCGCAACCGCTCCAGGTCCACGCCATGCCCATCGTCGTTCAACTCCAGCACCAGCAACCCCGCCTGGTGCGAGGCCCGCAGGCGAATCACCCCTTCGGCCGGCTTGCCCGCCAGCAAGCGCTGCTCGGGCAGCTCGATGCCGTGGTCGACGGCATTGCGCAACAGATGGGTCAAAGGTGCCTCGAGTTTTTCCAGCACGTCGCGGTCGACCTGGGTCTTTTCACCCTCGATCTCCAGGCGCACCTGCTTGCCCAGGCTGCGCCCCAGGTCCCGGACCATGCGGGCCTGGCCGCCCAGCACATCGGCGAAGGGCCTCATCCGGCAGGCCAGGGCCGTGTCGTAGAGCACCTGGGCGCGCTGGCTGGCCTGCCAGCCGAACTCATCGAGCTCGGCGGTCTTTTCCGCCAGCAGTTGCTGGGACTCGGCCAACAACCGCCGCGCATCCGCCAGGGCCTCCTGGGCCTCAAGGCCCAGGGCATGCTCCTTCAGATGCAAGTTGAGATTCTCCAGAGCCGCCAGGCTGTTGCTCTGGATCCGCTTGAGACGCTGCAGGGTGGCCAGGTATGGCTTGAGCCGCTGGGTTTCCACCAAGGACTTGCTGGACAGATCCAGCAGGCTGTTGAGGCGCTCGGCGGTGACCCGCAGCACCCGCTCACCGCCATCGGTAACCCTTCGGCCACGGCGCAGGCCCGGGACCGGCTCCGCGGCAGGCTCGTCGGACGCCTGCGCGTAAGGCTCGGGGTCGGCCAGCGCCGGCTCCGGCATCTGCGGCCTGGGCTCGAGCAGTAGCTCCGGCATGCCCGCCGCAACAGGCGCCGGCACCCCAGGCGCTGCCCGCTGCGGCGCGCCAGGTCCCTGGGTCAACAAGCGCTCCATCAGCGCCACATAGGCCTGGATATCCGGGGCCACGAGCTCGGCACCGCCCGGAGTGGCGATGCGCATCAGCAGGTCGGTGCCCTGGAGCAAGGCATCGATGTGCTCGGGTTGCAGATAAAGGCGCCCTTCCTGGGCACTGACCAGGCAATCCTCCATGACATGGGCAACGCTGACACCGGCATCGACCCCGACGATCCGGGCCGCGCCCTTGAGGGAATGGGCCGCGCGCATGCAAGCCTCCAGCTGGTCGGCCTGGGTCGGGTTGCGCTCCAGGGCCAGCAGCCCGGCGCTGAGCACCTGGGTCTGGGCCTCGGCCTCCAGGCTGAACAGTTCCAGCAACGAGGCGTCACGCATTTGGTCAGGTGTCATGTCAGGCTCCGGGTCACGGCCGAGAGCAATTGCTCTTCATTCAGCAAGCGCACGCTGCGCCCTTGCCATTGCAACACGCCACGAGTGTATTTGGCACTGGCCTGGTCACCGGAGGCCGAAGCGTTGTCGAGGATGTGCTCCTCGATGGCATGGATACCAAGCACCTCATCCACCGGAGCCACCACGGGGCCGCCTGCGGCGCCGATGATCAGCATCCGCGGCATCACCCGGGCACTGGAGGCTGTCGCAGGCGTGCTGTCGAGCCCCAGCAACTCGGTCAACGACAGGCAGGCCACCAATGCCCCGCGGACATTGGCCACCCCCAGCAAAGCTCGTGAGCGCTGGTGCGGCAGGGAATGGATCGCCTGCTGCGGCGCCACTTCCAACAGACAGCGGGTAGGCAACCCCAGCCATTCCTCGCCAAGACGGAACATCAACAACGAACAGCTGGCCACATCGCTGTCGGTTTCCTCGGCAACCGAGCGTTCGCGGTCTTGCTGGCGCAGCGAATAACGGTCCAGCAGGCGCGTGGCGGCAGCCGAGTACACCGCACAGTTGCGGCAATGGATGTGCTCGGCCAGCAGTGCACAGGACTTGTCGCCATGGATACCGATGCGATTCCAACAGTCATCGATGACCTGCGCATCTTCACGGGTCACGTCCAACGAATAGGGATGGCTCATCGTTTCAACTCACTGTCGGCGGTGCGCGCGCTGCGGGCGGCGCGCTCCTGCAATCGTTGGGCGGCAGCCGCATCGCCCTGGGAGGCCAGCAACGCCGCCAGGTGGGCCAGGGCCTCGGGGTGCTGCGGCTCCAGGTACAAAGCCTTGCGGTAGAAACCCTGGGCCTCCATGGCGTTGCCGCAGACATCGCTGAGCAGGCCCAGCCAGTAGAACACCTGGGCCGCCGGCTCATGCTGGCGCAGGTAGCGCTCGCAGGCAGCGCGGGCCTCGGCGCTCCTGCCCTCGTTGGCCAGCGTGGCGATGCTGGCCAGCAGGCTGGCGGCACCGCTGGCGGGCGGCACGGGCTCCTCCGTCGGCAACGCTGCCAAGCGGCTGGCGAAAGGACGCTGGCGTGGCGCCGGCGGCACGATATGGCGAGGCGGGATCGGCAGCGGCGGCGGCATCGGTTGCGCCAGCATCGGCACCGGTTCGGGTTCGTTGTGACGCCTGAAGGCGAAGGACTGGGGAATGCCGATCGAGCGCATGCCCAGGCGACCCAGCAGGCTGCCCTCGGCCGGACCGATGAACAACACGCCCTCCTCATGGGTCAGGCGCTTGAGCACCTCGAACACCTGGCGCTGGGTCGGCTGGTCGAAATAGATCAGCAGGTTGCGGCAAAAGACGAAGTCGAAGGCTGGCTCGGAAGCCAGCAACCCGGGATCCATTACATTGCCCACTTGCAGACGCACCTGCTCGCGAACCCGCTCGCTCAGGCGATAGCGCTCGCCCTCGGCGACGAAATGTCGCTCACGAAAGCCAATGTCGTGACCACGGAAGGAGTTCTTGCCGTAGACCGCGCTCTTGGCGCGCTCCACCGACAACGGACTGACGTCCAGGCCGTCGATCTTGAACTGATGGGGCGCCAGGCCGCCATCCAGCAGGGCCATGGCGATCGAATAGGGCTCCTCGCCAGTGGAACAGGGCAGGCTCAACAAGCGCAGGCCACGCAGGCCCTTGAGCTGGGCCAGGCGTGCAGCGGCCAGCTTGACCAGGGTGGAGAAGGATTCCGGATAACGGAAGAACCAGGTCTCGGGAACGATCACCGCCTCGATCAGGGCCTGCTGTTCTTCCCGCGAGCCCTGCAGCCGCTGCCAGTACTCGTCGCTGCCATGGATATACAAGGCATTGCAGCGCTGACGCAGCGCCCGCTCGATGATCGCCGGCCCCACCGAAGCGACGTCCAGGCCGATGCGCTCCTTGAGGAAATCGAAGAACCGCTGTTCGCCGCTCATCGAGGCTCCTCGAGCGCGGCCGGGTCCAGCGGCGGATTGGGAAACAGCAGGTCGCGGACCGGCGCTCCCAGCAGGTCGTCGACCCGCACCCACTGCAGCAGGCCCTGCTCATCCTCCAGCACCGGTCCCAGGTAGGGTGCCTGGGAGTTGTCCAGGCCATAGGGCTGGAACCGCGCCGGGTCGCAGCGCAAGGTGTCGTTGGCCTGCTCCAGCAACAGCCCCAGTACCCGGGCCGGTTGCCCGGCATCGCCGTGATAGTGCACCAGCACCAGCCGCGTGCTGGTGCGCTGTTGTGCCGGACGGCCGAAGGTCAGCTGGCACAGGTCGACGACCGGGACCACCACGCCGCGGTAAGCGAAAACCCCGGCCACCCAGGCCGGGGACTGGGCAATGGGCTTGAGCTGCAGGCGCGGCAACACCTCCACCACGTCCAGGGCGCGCAGCGCATAGCGCTCATCGCCGATGCGAAAGACTAGGAACAGGACGCTCTTGGCCCCGGCAGCGCCATGGCGTTTGTGCGCGAGCTCGTCCATCAGACTTTGAAACGCGAAACGCCGCCACGCAGTCCCACGGCCACCTGGCTCAGCTCATCGATGGCGAAGCTGGCCTGGCGCAGGGACTCGACGGTCTGGCTGCTGGCATCGCCCAACTGCACCAGCGCGTGGTTGATCTGCTCGGCGCCGGTGGCTTGGGCCTGCATGCCTTCGTTGACCATCAGTACCCGAGGCGCCAGGGCCTGAACCTGGTGGATGATCTGCGACAGCTGCTCGCCCACCTGCTGCACTTCGGCCATGCCGCGACGGACCTCCTCGGAGAACTTGTCCATGCCCATGACGCCTGCCGACACCGCCGACTGGATCTCGCGAACCATCTGCTCGATGTCATAGGTCGCGACCGCCGTCTGGTCCGCCAGGCGCCGCACTTCCGTGGCCACCACGGCAAAACCGCGCCCGTACTCGCCGGCTTTCTCCGCTTCGATAGCGGCGTTGAGCGACAGCAGGTTGGTCTGGTCGGCAACCTTGACGATGGTCACCACCACTTGGTTGATGTTGCCGGCCTTCTCGTTGAGGATCGCCAGCTTGGCATTCACCAGGTCCGCCGCGCCCATCACCGAGTGCATGGTGTCTTCCATCCGCGCCAGCCCCTGCTGGCCCGAGCCGGCGAGCACCGAGGCCTGGTCGGCGGCACTGGAGACTTCGGTCATGGTGCGCACCAGGTCCCGCGAAGTAGCGGCGATTTCCCGCGAGGTGGCGCCGATCTCGGTGGTGGTGGCAGCGGTCTCGGTGGCCGTGGCCTGCTGCTGCTTGGACGTGGCGGCGATCTCGGTCACCGAGGTGGTGACCTGCACCGACGAGCGCTGTGCCTGGGATACCAGGCTCGCCAGTTCGCTCATCATGTCGTTGAAGCCGGTTTCCACCGCGCCGAACTCGTCCTTGCGCTCCAGGTTCAAGCGACCGCTCAGGTCGCCGGTGCGCATGATTTCCAGGATGTCGACGATACGCTTCATCGGCGACATGATCGCCCGCATCAGCAACAGGCCGCACAGGCCGGCCGCCAGGATCGCCACCAGCAGCGACCCCCCCATGCTGACCTTGGCGGCAAGCACCGCGTCATCGATCTGCGCGGCGGCCGAATCGGCCACGCCCTTGTTCTCTTCGATGATTTCGTTGAGCTTCATCCGGCCGGCAACCCAGGTGGGGGTCATTTGTTCATTGAACAGGCGGATGGCTTCGGCATTCTGGTTACGCCGATGCAGGTCCAGAATGTTGACGAGGATAGCGAGGAGGTTCTGATGGTGCGTTTCGAACTCGTTGAACTCCCTTAGGTCGCTCTCTCCACGAAGGGTTTCCTTATAGCTGGCCATGTACTTCTGCAGGCGCTGTTCGAAACCCTTGAAGTCGGCCTCGTCCTGCGCCGTGACCCCCTTGCCCTCGTCCAGGCCGAGAATGGCCTGGGTACGCAAGTAGCTGTCGACCCACGAGCCACGGATCATCGAACTGAAATAGACCCCCGGGATGGCATCGGAACGCATGCGCTCCTCTCCGGCCTCGATCTTCAACAGCCGCGAGTACGAGACGACGACCATCAGCAGCATGATGGTGATGATCACCGCAAAGCTCGCCAAAATGCGTTGGCGCAACGTCCAGTTCTTCACAGCCAGCCCTCGAACCCATTCAAAAATGGAGGGAGTATAGCCGAGGACGATCCGGGTTTATGGGTGGTTTAACGACACAGGCAGGACTTTTGCTCAATGGGCTCAGCCGCCCTGGATAGCGATATTGCACGGCCCACCCGCCCTGCACGGGCACTTCGGCAATTCCTTCGGCAAAACCGCCATCCGTGGCCGTTCGTTGCCTCAGGCCACGTCTTGGCGTGCCTGCCGTTCCAGTTCGGCCTTGAGCCCCGGTGCCAACTGCAGTTGGCGCGCCAGCTCCTCCAGGTAGGCCTTTTCCATGAAGTGCTGGTCATCCACCAACAGCAGGCTGGCCAGGTACATCTCGGCGGCCATTTCCGCAGTACTGGCGGCCCGCGCCACATCCGCCGGGTCCAGCGGTTTGTTCAGTTCGGCGTGCAGCCAGCGCTGCAACTGCGGATCATCGTCCAGCTTGCTGAACTCGCCTTCGATCAGCGTCCGCTCGCGCTCATCCACATGGCCATCGGCCTTGGCCGCCGCCACCAGGGCCTTGAGGATCGCCTGGCTGTGCTGTTCGGCCTGCTGCGCCGGCAGGCGATCGAGGGTCTGCGGCTCATTGCCCGGTGCGCCAGCCTGTTGTGCCTGCCAGTTGCCGTAGGCCTTGTAGGCCAGCACCCCGAGCGCGGCCAGGCCACCATAGGCCAGCGCCTTGCCGCCGAAGTTGCGGGCCTTCTTGTTGCCTAGCAACAAGCCCATGGCCCCAGCGGCCAGCGCACCGCCACCAGCCCCGGAAAGCAAGCCGCCCAGGTTGCCGGTCTTGCCGCCAAGCAAGGCGCCCAGGCCCACCGGATCGCCCTGGGGCTTGGCTTGCGGGACCGCCCCTGCCTTGTTCTGCAAAAGCTCCTGGCCCGATTTCAAGAGTTGGTCGAGCAAGCCACGGGTATTCATCTGCCACCTCCCAGGAAAAACGAGTGTACGTCGACATCTGAGGCTGCAAGCCTAGAGAGAAGTGCCCGGTCCCAGGGGACGATAATGCTTCTGGATGTTGCGTCCACCCAGTCTTGCCAGCAGCGCTTTGCCGCGCTGGATTAGCGCCTGGAGTTGCGGCACTATCCGCCGCCATGAACCCCCGGTGCCCATGACCGGCCCTCCTAGACACCTCCGGCAGTAAGGACGTGCCATGTCCCGTCATACCCCCATCAAGGCCTCGCTGGAACGCCAGCGAGCCCGTCGTCTGAACCACGACCACGGCAACCGCGATCAAGTCATCCGCATCGGCATCGGCCTGGCGGTCCACTCGCTGCCGGTACTGCTGTTCTACCTGGCCCACGCCTGGGGCATCCCGCTGTATCGCAAGCTGGTCAATCCAGCGGTGGTGGAACCGATGGCGCAATTCTCGTTTTTCCTGCTGATCCTGGTCAGTGCCCTGCTGGCCCTGCTGCCCAATCGGAAGTTCAAGCTGGGCCTGGTGGCCGCCCTGGTGCTGTTCAATATCTGGGCACTATTTCCCGAGAATCCGGTACGCGGCTCTGTCTACTGCTTCTTGAGCGCAGTGCCGCCACTGCTGGCCGTCTGGCTGACACAAAGGCTGTGCCAACGCTTCGAGCGCCTGGAGCTGGCCCATGCCCATTGATCGCAAGTACGGCCTGGCCGCCCTGGTCCTGGTGCTCGCCTGCGCCGCCCAAGGCCTTCGCGCCGAACCGGTGGCATGCCCATCCGCGGACCTGCCGACCTTCGCCCAGGCCTTTGCCAGCAGCCCCGAGTTGCAACAAGCGTTCAGCCGCTCGCCCATGGTCGAGCAACGCGTGGTCTATGACGAACGAGGCCGGGCAATCACCACCCGACACAAGCTGTACGGCGCCAAGCGTCCGCAACTGACCCTGCTCGCCCCCCAGGCCCAGGCCCGGAGCGACCTGCGGACTTTCTGGGAAGACCAGACCCTGGTGGTGCACGACGCCCAGGGCGATGTGCTCCAGGCCTTCGTCTTCGAGAAGGACAGCTGCTGGCAACTGGTCCGGGTGGAGCAATGGTCCATGGGCGACCTGCTGGACCAGAAGGCACCGCCAGGCGAGACCGAGGTCCAGCGCCAGGTACGCAAGGCCGAGCTGTTCCTGGACTACGGTGCTCGCGAGCAGTATCCGCTGACCGCTTATTTCTTCGAACTGGGCCAGCGCATCTTGCTGGATGCCGCCCGCCACGGTTCCGCCAATGCCGCCGTACAAGCGGTGAGCCTGGGATACTCGGGCATGGCCCCGGAACTCAAGCCAGGGGAGCCGGAGGAGTTGCTGCTGCCCTACGCCCAGAGCGACGCCGAGGCCGCCTTGATGCTGTCCATGTACTACTGCGACCCGCACGCCAATGGCCCGGAAGAAGGCTGCCAGGACCCTATCAAGGCCGAAGCGGTGGTCATGCAGGCACTGCGCAAGCTGGATGCAGGCGTTCTCTACAACACCCTCGGCAGCGCACTGGCCAGCGGACGCTGGGGCACCAGGGACCCGGACCGGGCCGTGGCCTGCTACCAGCAAGCGCTGCAACGCGACTACCTGCCCAGCCTCTCGCCCCTGACCTGGAGCACCAGCCAGGGTCAACTGCCCAAGCAGCCAGTCCAGTGCCTGTCGGAGCCGGCCCGGCAGCAAGGCTGAACGACCTCGAAACCGGGATCAGGCCGATGCCGGTCCCGGGCCTCGTTGACGCTTTTTAACAAGAATTGCATTGCCCGGTACCTGCGCGCCGGAGTTAATTGAGTGGCCGCTCAATTAACTAAAAGGCCCATTGAATGCGTCCCGCCAACCTTGCGCAACGAGAAGCCCGGTGCAACGTGCTGCTCGATGCCGCTGCCCGCTGCTTCGCCGAAAGCGGCTATGCCGCCACCCGCACCGCGGACATCTGCCTGCGGGCCGATATGAGTGCCGGCAACCTGTTTCACTACTTCCCCAGCAAGCAAGCGCTGCTATTGGCGTTGATCACCCGTGAAGGCCAGGAAATCCAGCAGGCCATGGACCAGTTGTTGCTGGAGCAGGCACCGCTTTCGGCCCTGCTGGGGTTTCTCCAGCACGTCTGCCAACTGGCCGAAGATCCGCACTACACCGGCCTGGCCCTGGAAATCGCCGCCCTCAGCCATCGCGACCTGGACATCGCATGGCACGCCCGGCACAACGACCTGGTGCTGCGCGACGGCCTGGCGGCGCTGGTACGCCAGGCCAGCGCACAAGGCCTGACCCGGCCCCAACTGTGCGCCGAGCAGGCCGCCACCTGGCTGGCCGCGCTGATCGACGGGCTGTTCACCCGCATCGCCGTCGACCCACAGTTCTCTCCCCAGGCCCAGGCTCCGGTCTTGAGGCAACTGGCCCTACATCTGCTGCAAGGAGACTGAACATGGCCCAACCCGAAAGCCTGGCACCGACCCGCCTGCAGCACGTGGACGCCCTGCGCGGATTCGCCCTGCTGGGCATCCTGGCGGTGAACATCTGGTCCTTCGCCGACCCCTACTACGCTGCGCCGACCAGCAACCCGGCCTATTCCAGCGCCCTCGATCACCTGGTGCGCTGGCTGGTGTCGGTCCTCTTCGAGGCCAAGTTCTACCTGCTGTTCTCCTTCCTGTTCGGCTACAGTTTCACCTTGCAGATGAGCTCCGCCGAACGCTCGGGGGCGTCCTTCGTGCCACGCATGTTGCGCCGGCAACTGGCCCTGTTGGTCATCGGCCTGGTGCACGGCGCGCTGCTGTTCTATGGCGAGATCCTCTCGCTGTATGCCTGGCTCGGTTTGATCCTGCTGGCGCTGCGCGGGCTATCGGCCAAATGGGCCGCAAGGCTGGCGCTGCTGCTGGTGATCGCCAGCGCGCTGATGTTCCTGCTGCTGGGCGCCGAACTGCTGGAGATCGGCCTCTACACAGGCAAGGCCGACGGTGAATCGCTGCTCAAGGACCTGGCCCTGGGCGGCAGTGCCCTGGACACCCTGGCCTACAACGCTTCGCACCTGTCGGACACCGCCTCGGCCCTGTGGCTGCTGCAAGGCCCCAGCACCCTGGCGATGTTCCTGCTGGGCTACGTGGCCGGACGCAAGGAGCTGCTGGTGGCGCCCTATCGCTTCGGGCCCAGGTTGCCATGGCTGCTGGCGTTCACCCTGCCCCTGGGCCTGGGCGGCGCCCTGCTCTACGGCTACTGGGCCGCTTATGCCCCGGGTGGTGGCCTGGAATTGATCGGCTATGGCCTCAGCCAGTTGACCGCGCCCTTGCTCTCGGCCAGCTACGCCATGCTGCTGCTCAAGGCCTTCGACTCATCCCTTGGCCAGCGCCTGTGCCGGCGCCTGGCGCCCCTGGGGCGCATGTCCCTGAGTAACTACCTGTTGCAATCGCTGATCCTCTGCCTGCTGTTCACCGGTTACGGGCTGGGGTTGATCAACCATTTGCCACCGCTGGCCTTGCCGCCGGTGGTGATCGCCATCTACCTGGTGCAGATGCAGCTCAGCGCCCTGTGGCTGCGCCATCACCAGTACGGCCCCTGCGAATGGCTGCTGCGCGCGGTGACCATCGGCGCCTGGCCGAGCTGGGGCAAACCCAGGCAGATTTAGGCCAGGCGCAGGTACAGGTGAATGTCCTCGGGCTCCAGGCGCAACAGCTCCGGATCCGGGACGTCCAGCAACTGGCAACCCAGGCCCTGGTAGAAATCCACGGTATGCCGCGACGGCGTGGCCGACACGTACAAGCCCTGGCCGCCCATGGCCAGGGCCTGCTCCCGGGCCAGGGCGAACAATTGTCGGCCCAGGCCAAGCCCGCGCCAACCCTGGCTCACATGCAGGAACTTGAGCTGGCGCAGCTGCAGCCCGGCACTGGCGATGGGCAGGCAGTCCACCACCGCCGCCGCCACCAGCCGGGTGTCGTCGAAGGCCCCATGCAGCCAGCCGCCACGCTGGTAACACTGCTGCAAGATCACTTCGTCATGCTCGGCTTCCCCGGCTGGCCAACCGGTCACCACTTCATGCTGGGCATAACGCACCAGCCTTCCATCCTCCAGGCGGTAGAACTCATCGATGAGTTCGGCACGGTCGATGGTCTTGAGCAAGGCGATGTCGTCTTCGACAAGTGGTCGCAGGCACAGCATGGGGCAATTTCCTAGGGCTGGTTAAGTCGTTACCTATGGACACAAGCTAATCATTTTTCTGCCCCAGGCGAACCGATTATTCTACGCGGCATCTGTTTAAGGTCAGACGGGTTCGGCCAACGGCATGGCCGGACCTCATCCACGCGATCCCCCCGAGCGGCCAAGAACGGCTGCGGATCTTTCCCTGTACAAGGCTTACCCATGCATCGTAGGAATCTCCTCAAAGCGTCCATGGCCCTGGCGGCCTATACCGGCCTTTCGGCCAGCGGCCTCCTGGCTACCCGAGCCTGGGCCGGCACTGGCGCCGCCGATGGCGAGGCACAGGCATTCGACTTCGAGCGCCTCAAGGCCCAGGCCAAGCAACTGGCCGCCAAGCCGTACGTGGACACCAAGCAGGTGCTGCCGCCGACCTTGGCGCAGATGACCCCGCAGGACTTCAACGCCATCCAGTACGACGCCAGGCACTCGCTGTGGAATGACCTGAACGGCCAGCTCGACGTGCAGTTCTTCCATGTGGGCATGGGCTTTCGCCAGCCGGTGCGCATGCACAGCGTCGACCCCAAGACCCACCTGTCGCGGGAGGTGCACTTCCGGCCGCCGCTGTTCAACTACCAGAACACCCGCGTCGATACCTCGCAGCTCAAGGGTGACCTGGGTTTCGCCGGGTTCAAGCTGTTCAAGGCGCCGGAGCTGGATAGACACGACGTGGTGTCGTTCCTCGGCGCCAGCTACTTCCGCGCGGTGGACGCTACCGGCCAGTACGGCCTCTCGGCCCGGGGCCTGGCCATCGATACCTACGCCAAGCATCGCGAGGAGTTCCCCGACTTCACCCAGTTCTGGTTCGAGACCCCGGACAAGGACAGCACCCGCTTCGTGGTCCATGCCCTGCTGGATTCGCCGAGCGCCACCGGTGCTTACCGCTTCGACATCGACTGCCAGGCCGAGCGCGTGGTGATGGAGGTCGATGCCCACGTCAATGCGCGTACCGCCATCGAGCAACTGGGCATCGCACCGATGACCAGCATGTTCAGCTGCGGCACCCACGAGCGGCGCATGTGCGACACCATCCACCCGCAGATCCACGACTCCGACCGCCTGGCCATGTGGCGCGGCAACGGCGAATGGATCTGCCGGCCGCTGAACAACCCGGCGACCCTGCAGTTCAACGCCTTCGCCGACAAGGACCCGAAAGGCTTCGGCCTGGTGCAGACCGACCATGACTTCGCCAGCTACCAGGACACCGTGGACTGGTACAGCCGTCGCCCGAGCCTGTGGGTCGAACCCACCACCGCCTGGGGCGAAGGCAGCGTCGACCTGCTGGAGATCCCCACCACCGGCGAGACCATGGACAACATCGTGGCCTTCTGGACGCCGAAGAAACCGGTGGCCGCCGGCGACTCGCTGAACTACGGCTACAAGCTCTACTGGAGCGCCCTGCCGCCGGTCGGCACGCCCCTGGCGCGGGTCCACGCCACCCGTTCGGGCATGGGCGGCTTCGTCGAGGGCTGGGCCCCGGGCGAACACTATCCGCCTGTCTGGGCGCGGCGCTTCGCCGTGGACTTCACCGGCGGCGGCCTCGATCGCCTGCCGGCGGGCACCGGCATCGAGCCGGTGGTCACCGCCTCCAACGGCCAGGTCAAGGACTTCAGCGTACTGGTGCTGGACGAGATCAAGGGCTACCGCATCCTCTTCGACTGGTACCCCACCAACGACAGCGTGGACCCGGTGGAACTGCGGCTGTTCATCCGCACCAACGACCGCACCCTGAGCGAGACCTGGCTGTACCAGTACTTCCCGCCGGCGCCGGAGAAACGCAAGTACCCCTGATGCCCCAACGGCGAGGTGATCCCCTACCACTTCCTTGACTGGCCGGTTTTTCTTGCCTGCAAACGCTCAGTCCCGCAGGTCCGATTCGTGGATCGGCTGGTCCCTGTGGGTCGCCCGCTGGTACTGCGCCGGCCAGGTGGCGTTGCGCCCGCCCAAATCGTCGTCGGCATGCAGCGGCCAGTAGGGATCGCGCAGCAGTTCCCGGGCCAGCAGGATGATATCCGCCTGGCAGGTACGCAGGATGTGCTCGGCCTGGGCCGGCTCGGTGATCATGCCCACGGTGCCGGTGGCGATCCCCGACTCCTTGCGCACGCGCTCGGCGAAGCGCGTCTGGTAACCGGGGCCGGTGGGGATCTCGGCATTGGCCGCCGTACCACCGGACGACACGTCGATCAGGTCCACCCCCAGCTCCTTGAGGCGCCTGGCCAGCTCCACGGTTTCGTCGGGGTTCCAGCCGTCTTCCACCCAGTCGGTGGCCGAGACCCGCACGAACAGCGGCAGCTCCTGCGGCCAGACCCGGCGTACCGCCTCGGTCACCTCCAATACCAGGCGGATACGGTTCTCGAACGAACCACCGTAGCGGTCCTGGCGCTGGTTGCTCAGGGGCGAGAGGAACTGGTGCAGCAGATAACCGTGGGCGGCGTGCACCTCCACCACCTTGAAGCCGGCCTCCAGGGCGCGCTGGGCCGCGGCGACGAAGGCCTGGACGACATCGGCGATCTGGTGCTCGTCCAGTGGCGTCGGTGGCGTGTGCTGGGGGTCGAAGGCGATCCGCGACGGCCCTACCGGGACCCAGCCGCCGTCCTCGGGCTTGACGCTGCCGGACTTGCCGAGCCAGGGCCGGTGGGTGCTGGCCTTGCGCCCGGCGTGGGCCAGCTGGATGCCGGCGACGGCCCCCTGGGCGCTGATGAAACGGGTGATGCGGCGCAAGGGTTCGATCTGCTCGTCGTTCCACAGCCCCAGGTCCTGGGCGGTGATCCGGCCGTCGGCGGTGACCGCCGTGGCCTCGGTGAAGACCAGCCCGGCGCCGCCCACGGCACGGCTGCCCAGGTGCACCAGGTGCCAGTCATTGGCCAGCCCGTCCACCGACGAGTACTGGCACATGGGCGACACGGCAATGCGGTTGATCAAGGTCAGTTGACGCAGGGTATAGGGTTCAAGCAGCAGACTCATGGGGCACCTCTCGGTCAGTGGTCAGGCTCCAGGGATCTGTTTGAACGGTCGACGAGTGACTGCGAAATCGAAGCGCCCGCCCCCGCGGGAAGAGAAAAGGACAAAACGTCACAAGGCCAATCAGACAGTCCTAACAGCCTAGACGACAACATTGGCCGAAGCAGGGTTCCTGATCGCTAGCGGGACGAAAAACCCTGGCGCTGGCCGCGCATCGCTTCGTGTAGCCGCTGCCGCAGGCTGCGCATGACCGCGCAGCGGGCATCGGGCGATCGGCGGCCGCTGCGCGACCGGTCGCAACCTCGCAGGCTCGGCAGCGGCTACAGGGTGCGTCAGCGCGGCTCGATGTGGGCGATCATCAGTTGCACGGATTCCTGGCCACGGAACTCGTTGAGATCGAGCTTGTAGGCCAGCTCCACCCAGCGGATGGTCGGGTTGGGCCAGACCTCGCGGTCGATGCCGAAGGCGATGCCGTCCAGCTTCAGCGAGCCGCATTCGCTGCGCAACACCACCTTCAGGTGGCGTTCGCCGACGATGCGCTGCTCCACCAGCTCGAACACCCCATGGAACATCGGCTCGGGAAAGTGCTGGCCCCAAGGCCCGGCGTGGCGCAGGGCGCGGGCCAGTTCCAGGTGGAACTCCTCCACGGCCAGGGTGCCGTCCGACAGCAGGCGCCCGGTAAGGTCTTCCTCGTTGAGCTGGCGCCGCACCTCCTCATCGAAAGCCTCGGCGAAGGCCGGGAAGTTCTGCTCCGGCAGCGACAGGCCGGCGGCCATGGCGTGGCCACCGAACTTGCTGATCAGGTGTGGATGACGGGCGGCCACCGCGTCCAGGGCGTCACGGATATGGAAGCCCGGCACCGAACGCGCAGAGCCCTTGAGCATGCCGTCGCCAGCGTCGGCAAAAGCGATGGTTGGCCGGTGGTAACGCTCCTTCAGGCGCGAGGCGAGGATCCCGATCACTCCCTGGTGCCAATCGGCATCGAACAGGCACAGGCCGAACGGCATCGATTCCACCGGCAGCTCCTTGAGCTGGGCCAGGGCTTCGCGCTGCATGCCCTGCTCGATGGACTTGCGGTCCTGGTTCAGCTCATCGAGCTGGGCGGCCATGGCCCGCGCCGCCGACGCATCGTCGCTGAGCAGGCACTCGATGCCCAGGCTCATGTCGTCCAAGCGCCCGGCGGCGTTCAGCCGAGGCCCGAGGATGAACCCCAGGTCGGTGGAGGTGATGCGCGAATGGTCGCGCTTGGCCACTTCCAGGATCGCCTTGAGCCCCGGCCGGGCGCGACCGGCGCGAATCCGCTCCAGGCCCTGGTGCACCAGGATGCGGTTGTTGGCATCCAGCGGCACCACATCCGCCACGCTGCCCAGGGCCACCAGGTCCAGCAGCTCGCCGATATTCGGTTGCGGCCGGCTCTCGTAGCGGCCCAGGCTGCGCAGGCGCGCACGCAGCGCCATCAGCACATAGAAGATCACCCCGACCCCGGCCAGGGCCTTGCTGGGAAACTCGCAGCCCGGCTGGTTGGGGTTGACGATGGCGTCCGCCGCCGGCAGTTCCGGGCCCGGCAAGTGGTGGTCGGTGACCAGCACCTTGAGCCCGGCGGCCTTGGCTGCGGCCACGCCATCGACGCTGGAGATGCCGTTGTCCACGGTGATCAGCAACTGCGGCTGGCGCTGCAGGGCCACCGCGACGATTTCCGGAGTCAGGCCGTAGCCGTATTCGAAGCGGTTGGGCACCAGGTAGTCGACATGGGCCGCGCCCAGCAGGCGCAGGCCCAGCAGGCCGACGGTGCTGGCGGTGGCGCCGTCGGCATCGAAGTCGCCGACGATGAGGATGCGCTGGCGCTGATCCAGGGCCGTCACCAGCAGGTCCACCGCGGCATCGATGCCCTTGAGCTGCTGGAACGGGATCAGCCGCGCCAGGCTCTTGTCCAGCTCATCCACCGTCTGCACGCCACGGGCGGCATAGAGGCGGGTCAGCAACGGCGGCAGGTCGCCGAGAAAGGGCAGGACGGCGGGCAATTCACGGGGTTCGATACGCATGGGCTAACGACAGCTTCTCTTGGATACGGTGGATCGATCAGGAACGGGGGAGCGAAGGCTTAGCCACGCTCGCCCAGCAACCATTCCAGCTGCACTTCATGCTGGCCGCGATCGTCGGTGACGAAGAGGGTGCCTTCGCTGATCATCACATCCCACTTGATCACCCGTGGCATGTCCTTGGCCAGGGTCTCCAGCACGTCCTGGGGCACGCCGGCGATGTTGAGGTTCTTCAGGTTCTTCACCGCATCCACCACCCGGGTCTGCCACACCCGCAGACTGCCGTAGGCCAGCAGGCTGGTGCGCTCGGTACGGCGCGAGCACCAGGTCAGGCGCTCGGCATCCGGCTGGCCGACTTCGATCCAGTGCAGCACGCGGTCGTCCAGGCTTTTTTCCCACAGGGCCGGCTCATCCACTTCCGACAGGCCGCGCCCGAACGACAGCTGCTCGTTGTACCAGAGGGCGTAGGCCAGCAGACGCACGGTCATGCGCTCTTCGGTTTCCGAAGGGTGGCGGGCGATGGTCTGCTTGACGCTTTCGTAGACCCCGCGGTCGAGGTCGGTGAGGTTCAGTTCGAATTTATAGGTGGTGGACGGCTGGGCCATGTGCGGGCTTCTTGAGTATGCGAAAAGGCGGCAAGTCTAACCCGAAACCCGCCGCCCTGCCCGACCGCTGACCGGCTCGGCGACCAATTCCCATTGGCCCGCCTTCAACGAGGCGCGTAGCGCTCCCAGAGCTCGTTGAACTCCTTGAGGTAGCTGGCCACCAGTTGCGGGTGGTCGATCACCAGCAGGTTTTCCTCATTGCCGGTGGTGGCGCTGCGGGTCCAGTTGAAGCTGCCATTGAGCAAGGTGCGGCCATCGAACAGGGCGAACTTGTGGTGCATGTGGAACGGCGTGTCGTCGATCCGCACCGGCACGCCGGCTTCCCGTAGCGCGGCGATATCGCTGCCGACATCGAACTGCTTTTCACTGTCGCTGATCACCCGCACCGCCACGCCGCGCTGGTGGCAGGCGCGAATCTCGTCGCTCAGTTGGTCATCGGAAATGGTGAACACGCAGATATCCACCGAGGCGCGGGCCTGGCGGCACAGCTCGCGGATCTTGCGCCGGCAATCCTCGCCGGGGCTGAAGTGGGCGCTGGCCATGTCACGTACCGGGGCGCTGTGGGTGTCCAGGGTCTTGACTACTTGCTCCAGCCATTTCAGCGCCGGCAGCACGTTGGCGCTGTCCGCCAGCGCCAGTTCACGCACCAGATCAAAGGCCCGGTTGCGCAGGTAGCGCACCTGGTCGCTGCCCAATTCGCTGCCCAGCTGGCGCAGCTCGTCCCGTTCTTCGTTACTCAGTTTCAGGTCCTGCAGGCTGTCGCGCAGTTGCTGGTCCAGGTGGGCAAAATCCATGTGCTGATCCTTGGGTGTTCGCCGGCAAGCCGGCTCCTACGGTTGGGGGTCCTTGAGGGTGGGCACATCGCCGTGGCTGAGCATGCGGCTCAACTCATCCACCCGCGTGGCGATGTCGCCAATGCGCTGGTGGCTGTGCAGGTCGACGTCGATCTTCTTGTGCATGACCTTGAGCAGCGGTAGGAAACTCTGCTCCAGGTGCTCGGAGAGGTTTTCCAGCAACTCGCGCACGCCCTGCTGGTCCGCCGGCCGGGCCAGGCCGCGCACGCCTTCCACCAGGTCGTTGAGCTGGGCCACCACGCGGGTGCCGACATCGCTGTCGCTGCCGCCCATGGAGCGATTGCGCACGAAGTCGCGCTTGATCTGCGTCCAGCGCTCGCCCTGCTCCGGGGTCTGGTTGCCGCGCAGCTCGGCGAGCTTGAGCAGGTTCTCCTCGGCGCCGGTGGTCAGCAGCTGGGATTCGCCCTGGTAGTGGTCGGCGATCAGTTGCAGGAGTTCGGCATCGTTCATCACCGCCGAGATCTTTTCCGCCATCTTGTTCATGTTGCGGTAGCTGCCTTGCAGCTTGAACGGCGGCTCGGTGCGGTACTGGTCGGCCTGGGCGGCGCTGGCGATGTACTGCTGGTTGACCCGCAGCACCACGTCGCGCACCTGCATCAGGCGTTGCAGGGTGGTGGTGATCTCGTTGATCTCGGCACCGCTGTAGCTGTGGCTCAGTTCGTTGCTGGAGAAGGCCTTGCCCTCGGCCTTGGCGACGAAACGGTAGACGTCGGCCATGTCGCGAGTGGCCAGCGGCGCCAGCACCGGGTTGGAGGTCAGGCCGTTCTCGATGTAGCTCAGGGCGAAGGCCTCCTGCATGCCGCCCAGGGTGTCGCCCAAGTTATAGATGTCGGCCCGGTTGGCCAGCATGTCGGGGATCTTGAACACCTCGCCGGACTCGGTGTACGGGTTGCCCGACATCACCACGCAGAACTTCTTGCCGCGCATGTCGTAGGTCTTGGTCCCGCCCTTCCATACGCCTTCGATGCGCCGGGTGCCGTCGCACAGCGAGATGAACTTCTGCAGGAACTCGGGATGGGTGTGCTGGATGTCGTCGACATAGAGCATCACGTTGTTGCCCATCTCCAGGGCCAGGTTGAGCTTCTCCAGCTCCTGGCGCGAAGTGGCGTCCGGCGCCTGGGCCGGGTCCAGGGAGCGCACCTGGTGGCCCAGGGCCGGGCCATTGATCTTCATGAAGATCAGGCCCAGGCGGTGGGCCACATACTCCATCAGGGTGGTCTTGCCGTAGCCCGGTGGCGAAATCAGCATCAACAGGCCCATCAGGTCGGTGCGCTTGTTCTCGCCCACGGTGCCCATCTGCTTGGCCAGGTTGTCACCGATGAAGCCCAGGTAGACGTCGTTGATCAGCTTGTTGCGCACGAACGAACTCAGTGGCCGAGGCTTGAACTCGCTCAAGCGCAGGGCCGCACGTTCACCAGCGATGATGCCCTGGCGCAGGTTCTGGTAACGCTGCAGGCCTGGCAGGAAGGTTTCGCGATGAGCGCGCAGGCGGGCAAAGAAACCGTCCACCGTCAGCGCCAGGCTGCGCTCCTCGATGCGTGGGTGCTCGCCCATCAGGTTGTCCACGGTAAAACGCAGGTCGACCTCGGTGAACCGTCGGGCAAAGCCCTCGCCCAGCAGCGACAGCGCCACGGCCTCGGGCACGTAGCCGGCCAGCGGGGCGAACTCGCCCTCGGCGCACAAGGCCGCCAGCCAGTTGCCGGTCAACGCCCACTGCGCTGCGGGGCGCTCGACCAGGCGCGCCAGGGCCTGCTGGTAGTCGTCCCACATCCGCGCGCCATGCAGGCGCAGGGCCAGGGCCTCCTGCAATTGCCGGGCGTACTTGCTGAAGGTGAACTCCACACGGTCCGCAGCCAGCTCCTGTACCAGGTATTCGGCGGCCTCGGGCAACAGCTCGGTGGCCACGGCAAAGCCCTGCATCCGGTGCCAGTCTTCGAGGGCCACGAGGATTTCCGCCTGCAATTGCAGCAACCCCTCGCGCCGACCGAACAGCTGCTGGATGTGCCGGCTGGTACGGGCACGTTCCACCCATTGCCGGGGTTGCGGCTCGGCCTGCTGGCGGTCCCAGTAGAGTGCGGCAAAGGCCCGGGCCGCCGGGCCATGGGCCAACAGTCCGGCACTGTCGCGCAGGGGCAGCAATTGCAGGAGGATCGCCGCCGCGTCGTGGTCGTGGATGCCCTTCTCGTAGCCTTCCTTGTAGCGTGGCGCCGCGAAGTCGCGGATCACCCGGGCCAGCTCCTCTGGGTGGGCCAGCAGCGGCTTGAGGAGTTCCAGGCTCAGGCCTTCCTGGCCACGGTCCGCTGCGTCAAGCACCTGTCCGGCCAGGTATTCGGCGCGATACAACTGTGGCGATTCCGACTCCAGGGCCACCTGCCAGAAGTCGCGCAGGGCGTCCAGCTCGGGGTCTTGCAGGGGTTCGAGGAAATCGGTGCCGGTCAGGTGCAGGTAGAGCTCGTCGCCCCGGGGCATCAGGGTCAGGTCCAGCTCCTGGGTGTTGACGCTGAAACGATGGCGCGGCCCCAGCTTGATGACATTGCCGCCTTCCTCGAACAGCTCGGTCTTGTCCCGCAGGGCGCGCACGGCCTGGTCCCGGGCGCCCTTGAGGCGCGCCTCGACGTCATCGGCCTTGACGCTGTCCTTGAGCTCGCGCAAGCGCTCGGCCAACTCCCGCAGCTTGAGGATCAGCGGATCAGCGGCGAAGAACGCGTTGAGCTCCTCGGCCTGGGTGAAGCGGGCGGTGCGCCGGCCCAGGCTGTCGAGAATCCGCCGCGCCGCGTCCAGCAGGCCCTGGGCCTTGCGCTGGCGCTCATCGAGCAGCGACTGCTTATGGGCCTCGAAGGTCTCCAGCAACTCCTCGCGCTTGCCGAGGATGTCGCCGAGGAACTGCTCATGGTCGCCGAAGCGGCTTTCCAGCTCCTCCAGTTGCACCAGCAACCGTGACAGTTGCTCGTCGCAACGCTCGGGGTCCTGGGCCTGGGCCAGGGCGTTGGTGATGCCCTGGCTGAAGAGTTTGAACTGGGCGCCGAACTGCGCCACGGTCTCGGTCGAGCCCAGGCCCTTGCGCCGCTGTTCGGCGCGGGCCTTGGCCTGGTTCAGCCGGGCGTAGATCTGCGAAATGGATTCGATGATCCGGGTGCGCTGGGTGGCATCGTCGATCTGCAGCGAAGCCATCAGGCTGGAGAGCATGTCCAGGTCGCCGGCCATGGCTTGCAGGGCGCCCAGGGGCTCGCCGAGCTGGGCCACGGTCTCGGCCTTCTGGGCCTGGGCATCGAGGCTTTCCAGCTGGCTGACCAAGGGCAGCAGGGCCTGTTCGCTGGCCAGGAAGGTCGCGGTGCCAGCGGCGGTACGCTCCTGGGCCTTGAGCAGCTCGGCCTCCATGGCGTCGATGCGGGCCACGTCGATGTAGCGATAGTCGCGGATGGTCAGCAGCAGCCCGCGCTGGGCGGTGATGCCGTTCAGGGCATCGACGAAGCTCTGCACCTGGTCCCAGCTGTCCACCAGCAAGCCATCGAGCAGGGCTTTGTGCTTGGCCTCGGCGGCTACCATGGCCTGTTCCGACTGGCGCCGGATGCTCTCGACCTTCTCGTATTCGTCCAGCACCAGTTCCGAGGTGGCGGCCACTTCGCGCAGCAGCGGCGCCAGGCCATCGAGCTCGGCGCTGCCCAGCCAGTGGTACACGTCGAACAGGCGCCGGGTGTTCTGGCACAGCAGCGAGTAGCGCTGGACCGAGACCGCCGGGGTGTCGATCTCGCGGCACAGGTCATAGAGGTCGGAAACGCTGCGCACCAGCTCGGCGTTGCCGATGCGTCCCAGGAAGCCGCTGCGGGCCGGTTGCCGCGCGGCGTATTCCTCGGTAAAGAACGGGGTCTGCCAGACCTGCATCGGATGGACCCGGGTCGGCTCGTCGCCCTCGGCGGCGAAGATCACCATGCGCCCGTCTTCCAGGCGCGCATAACCATGGCCGAACAGCGGGTTCTGCAGCTGGCGGTTGATCATGTTGTAGGTCAGCAGTACCGAGCGCCCCTGCTCCGGGTGGTAGAAGATGTACTGCACATCCTCACCGTTGGGCGAACGGACCGAGCGCTTGAAGCGCATGCCGTCCATGGACTGCTCGAAGGTCTTGTACTCGCCGCTTTGCAGGTAGTAGCCACCGGGGAAGATGATCCCGTGGTCCTCCGGCAGCTGGACGCAGGCCAGGCCCATGGCGTCGATGCGCTCCACCTGGCGAGTCAGGCTGTTGAACACCAGGTAGCGCCACTGCTCTTCGCGATACGGCAGGACCTTGAGCAGGATCAGGCTGCCCAGGCGGGCGAACTCGATCTGCGAGTCGTCCAGGGACTGGGTCTTGTCCAGTACTTCTTCGCGGTAGATGCCCAGGCCCGACTCGGTATTGTTCTCGACCTTGATGGTCAGGTCGCCGCCGATGGTCTCGACGAACACCGTGTCGAGGATGTTCAGGTGCGGGAAACGGCCCTCGACCACCATCTCGCGGGTGGCCTTCTTCCATTCGAAGTCGAAGGGCGCCGGCAGGGCGATGTCTCGCTCACCCCGGTTGTCGATGTAGCGCACGTCCCGGCCATCCGCCGAGATCGACCAGCGGAACACCCGCACATCGGTGACTCGCTCGCCGATCTGGAAACTGGCCAGGAGCTTGCCATCGCGAATCGCCAGCTGCAGCAGGCGGGTGTTCTTGTAATAGGTGTACAGCTCGTTGAAATCGTTGAGGAAGCCCTGGGCTCCCAGGAAGCTGCCTTCCAGGGGCACGGACTCGGCTTCGTAGCCCTCGCCCTCCTCCACCAGCCGGTACAGGGAAAACACGTCGGCGACGCTGGTTTCCTTCTTCAGGCCGATGAACACGTTGTAGCCGAACAGCAGGCAGTCGCCGACCTGGACGATGTCCCGGGCAATGCAGTTGTTCTCGGTACGGATGCGCACCCGCCCGACCACTTCCATGCGGCTGTTGCCGAACTCGTCGAGACGCTTCTGGTTGAGACTGTCCGTGGTGGCACGCAGGCGTTGGCCCTGGTCCTGCAGGCGCTTTTGCAGCACCTCGTAGGCGCCGCCTTCGGCGACAGCCTTGTCCAATACGTCCTGCGGGGGAGTTGCAACTTGAGCGTCCGACATCGTGGCCTTCCTGGATCTACGGCGGTGTGCAAAAAAAGCGGGAGCCTGGAACCCGGCTCCCGGTACCCGGACTCAACCCCTGGAGCCCACCCGGTAGCCGCTGCCCAAGACAGCGGCTACCGGTGCATCAGGAGCTGGGTTCAGGTATTTCAGGCTTCGGCAGAGGGTGCCTCGACCTTGCGCGCGGCGGCGGCAGCCAGCTCGGCGGCTACGGCCGGTGCGGTCTTGCCGTTGAGCAGGCGTGCCAGGACGTCCTGGACCACCGGGCTCTTGCCCACCACGCCCTCGATGGCCTTGCCCACCGACAGCGACTTGGCGAAGGAGTTGAAGAAATCGCCCTCGCCACCGACGATCTCGATCTTGGCCTTGCTGAGGGCGGCGGACAGCACTTCGGCCTGTTCCTTGGCGATGTCCTTGTTGGCGGCGATGGCGGCCATCGCTTCCTCGAAGTTCTTCTCCAGTTGCATGCGGAACTCTTCGTGCTGGCGAGCGCTGTCGCTGAGGGCATCCAGGGCACCGAACTTCTTGCCCAGGCCTTCGGCCTCGGCGTTCAGGCGCTGCAGCAGCACCTCGGCTTCGGCCGAACCCAGGTCCTTGGTGGCCTTGGCCTTGGCCGCGCCCAGTTGTTCCTCGCCGCGTGCCTGGGCACCGAGTTTCTCTTCCAGGACCTTGGCGTCGGCCAGGCCGTCCTTTTCCTTGGCGGCAGCCTGGGCTTCCAGCACCCGGGCGTCGGCCAGGCCTTTTTCCTGTTCGCCACGGGCCTCGGCGATCAACTGCTCGGCACGCACCCGGGCCAGGGCCAGGCCTTCTTTCTCCTGGGCCGCGGCGGAGACTTCCAGTACCCGCGCATCGGCCAGGCCAGGCGCCGCACGTTCGGCTTCCAGGCCTTCGGCCAGGCGCTTCTTGGCCTCGGCCTGCTTGGCCGCGGCTTCCAGCTCGGCCTGGGCCAGGTTGTTGATTTCCACCGCCTTGTGCTTGGAGCGGGTTTCGTCGGCCTCGGCCTGCTTGACCTGGCGCACCAGGTCCTGCTCGGCTTCGGCCTGGGCCTGGATCACCACCACCTGCTTGGCGCGCTCGGCCTCGGACACTTCACGTACTTCCTTGATGCGCTCTTCTTCCTGGGCCACGGTCTTCTCGACCGCCACGCGCTCGCGGATCACCGTGGCGATGTTCTTGCGCTGTTCTTCCAGGGCCTTTTCCTTCTCGATGCGTTGCAGCTCCACTTCGCGCTCGCGGGCCACCACTTCCAGGTCCTTGGCGCGGGTGACTTTCTCCACCTCGATGACCACGGCACGCTGGCGGTTCTGCTGGGCCACTTCGACTTCGCGCTGGTGGTTCTCGGTGCGCACGTCGATTTCCTGCTGGGACTGGATCCGCGCCTGCTCGGCCTTCAGCCGTTCTTCTTCCTTGACCTTGGCGGTCTCGGCTTCCTCGCGGGCACGGATGGTCTCGATCTCGCGCTTCTGCCGGGCCTCGGCATCGGCCTGCTGGCGCTCCAGGGCCAGGGAGGCCTCGCGGGTCTCGACGTTCTTCTTCTGGATCGCCAGCTCCTGGTTGCGCTCCAGCTCGTTGGTGATGACGTTCTGGGTCGCGGTCAGCTCGGTGATCTTGCGGATACCCTCGGCGTCGAGGATGTTGCTCGGGTCCAGGGAATGCTTGGCGGTTTGCTCCAGGTAATCGATGGCCACGTCTTCGAGCACATAACCGTTGAGGTCGTTGCCGATGATCTCGATGATCCGATCGCGGAAGTCCTGGCGGTTCTCGAACAGCTGGACGAAGTCGAACTGCTTGCCCACGGTCTTCAGGGCTTCGGAGAACTTGGCGTTGAACAGCTCATTGACCGCCGAACGATCGGAAGCCCGGTCGACGCCGATGGCCTTGGCCACCTTGAGCACGTCTTCCTGGGTTTCGTTGACCCGCAGGTAGAAAGCCACGGTGATGTCGGCACGCATGTTGTCGCGGCAGATCAGCCCGTCCTTGGCCCGCCGATCGACCTCCAGGGTGATCAACGAGATACGCATGAATTCCTTGAGGTGGATCACCGGGTACACCAGGGCACCGGTGAAATGCACCTTGGGCGTGGAAGACATGTCGTTGACGATCAGGGCCGTGCCCTGTGGGACCTTGATGTAGAAGGCCTTGAACAGGGCCAGCAGGCCGAAGACCACCAGGACGACAAGGCCGAGCCCGAGCAGGATGGGCAGCAGCGACGGTAAGTTCATGCAATCAATCTCCTTTGATTCTGAGGGAGGCCGGGCTCAGAGGCCGCGAAACTCGTCCTCGGTAATGACCCGATAGGCGTGTTGCGCCTCCAGATACTCCAGCAACACGACTCGGTCGCCGCGTTTGAATGCCCGTGCCTCATCGGCACGCACCCGCAGGATCAGCCCCGCGCCACCGTCCTCGAGCACGGCTTCGCCATGCTCCAGGGTGACCCGGCCACTGCGCACTACGGCAGTCTGCCCCAGCACCGACTTGCTGCTGGTGGCTTCCATCTTGTGAAACAGCGGGCGCAACGGAGCGCAGATCGCCGCACTGAGGGGCGCCGCCAGGAACAGCGCGAGCACCGCCAGCAGCAGGCCCAGGGGATAACGCAGCCAACCCAGGGGCAGCTGGCTGAAAATGTAGAGTTCGGTGAAATACGTCAGGAACCAGCTGAAGAACATCAGCAGGGTCAGCACCAGGGTGACCGGTACGCCGTTGAGCTTGAACTTGATCAGCAGCCCGGCCAGGCCTTCGGTGCCGTGGGCGCCGTCGAGCAGCGAGTCGGCCTCGAAATCCAGGAGGTCGACCTCGAGCAAACCCATGGCGACCACGGCCCAGTAGATCACCGCCAGGCAGAGCATGAAGCTGAACAGCACGGTGGGGAACGACAAGACTGTCCGCAGGAAGATTTCCATTGCTTTCCTATCCCTGAAAAAGCCGGGCAAGGCCCATCGGCCCCGCCCCTGACACACAACGATGAATCAGGACTTGCTACGGTCCTTCAAACGCGCCAGAACGTTGTCGGCACTGGTGCTGCCGGCGACGATTCCGGCTTCGCGCAGCTTGGCATCCAGGGCATCGTCGGGGCTGCCAGTGCTGGCCAGTTCGGCCGCGGCTTGCATTTTCGCCGCGCGCTCGGCCTGCTTCTGCTTGATCCGCTCCAGCGACTCCACCGCAGTGTGCAACTTGCTCTGCGAGCCGCCATAGCGCTGGGCCACGGCCTGCTGGGCCTTCTGCACGCTTTCGGTGGCCTTTACCGTATCGACCTGTTGTTTCAAATGCTTAATGTTGCCTTCGGCCTGGGTCACGGCCTTGCGCAACTGGGCGACGCTGGCGGCGAACCCGTCGGCCTGCTCGCGCTCCACCACCAGGTCGTTTTCCAGGTTGGCGATCTTCTGCGCCACTTCCTGGGCCAGGCTTTCATTGCCTGCTTCCAGGGCCTTGAGCGCATAGCTCTCGTATTCGGCGACCTTGGCCGCGGTGGCGTCGGCGCGCTCGGCGGCGAGCTTCTGCCGGGCCATGATCTCGGCCAGGGCTTCCTTGGATTTGCGCAGCTCCTGGTCGGCGTCACGGATTTCCTGATCGAGAATCCGCAGGGCCTGGCTGTCCACCAGGGCCTCGCCCGCCTCGTTGGCGCCACCGCGCAGGGCAGTGAGCAGCTTGCTCCATACGTTCATGTGCATTCCTCCAGGTCAGGCCTGAGCCTTCAGGTAGCCTTCATAGGCCTCGGTGGCCCTGATCACGTTGCCGGCCAGGGTTTCGATCTCGTAGAGCACATTGGAGAGGATCGAGGTGGCGCTCAGGGCGCCGAACATCATGTAGAAACGCTCGCCTGCGGGGCCAGTCTCCAGGCCGATGCTCGACAGCGGGAAGAGCTGGCGGCTGAGCAGCACTTCCTCGTTGAACGCGGCTACGTCGGTGACTTCGCTCTGCGGCCAGAGCAGTGCTTCCACCAGGATCTGCTCGCCGGACACTGCGACGAACAACGGCAGGTCGCCGTATTCGCGCATGGTCACGTGCAAGCTCGGCTCGGCGCCTTCGAGCAGCTCGACGCTGGCTTCACCGCCAGTGAACAACTCGGTGGCCGCCAGGGCCTGGCACAGCGATCGGGCATTCCAGATCTGCGGCATGCTCATTTCTCCATCCTTTTCCACAGGAACCAGCCCCTGGCAGGGCTGGCGCAGTTGGCGTTCAACCGCCAGCAACGCCTTGGCGTTCTCCGGCAGTATCCAGACTTCCTTTTTCACCAGGCCCTGGTCACGCAGGCGCTGGCGGAACAAACGTTGGTAATGGGCTGAGGACTTGTTTTCCATGACGCACAGACTAAAACATCACATGTAATGATCACAATTCATCACATGTAATTTTTGAGTTCGGTATTTGTAACAAGATCATTCAAGATATTGCGACATCTGCGGGCACGACCAACGTCGCCTCGCCGAGCCTGGTTTTCCGAAAAGGACGTCATCAGGCACTGCCCACCAACCCACCGAGAGGCGCAACCGCACAGGGCGCCGACCGGAAAATGCCCGGCAGGAAGCTCCAGGCGCTGCCTTAATGCCGGCCAATGGTCTAGGCTAGGCGGATTTTCCTGCCCTGCGGATGCCTCATGAACAGTTTCAGCAAGCCCCTCGCCGGATTGAAAGTGATCGAACTCGGCACCCTGATCGCCGGCCCCTTCGCCTCACGCATCTGTGCCGAGTTCGGCGCCGAAGTGATCAAGGTGGAATCCCCCGACGGCGGCGATCCGCTGCGCAAGTGGCGCAAGCTGTATGAGGGCACCTCCCTGTGGTGGTTCGTGCAGGCGCGCAACAAGAAATCCCTGACCCTCAACCTCAAGCACCCCGAGGGCCAGGCGATCCTCAAGCAACTGCTGGGCGAGGCGGACATCCTGATCGAGAACTTCCGCCCCGGCGTGCTGGAGAAGCTCGGCCTGGGCTGGGACGTGCTGCACGCGCTGAACCCCAAGCTGGTGATGGTGCGCCTGTCGGGCTTCGGCCAGACCGGGCCGATGAAGGACCAGCCGGGTTTCGGCGCCGTGGGCGAATCCATGGGCGGCCTGCGCTACATCACCGGCTTCGAGGACCGACCACCAGTGCGCACCGGGATCTCCATCGGTGACTCCATCGCCGCCCTGTGGGGCGTGATCGGCGCACTGATGGCCCTGCGTCACCGGGAAGTCAACGGCGGCCAGGGGCAGGTGGTGGACGTGGCGCTGTACGAGGCGATCTTCGCCATGATGGAGAGCATGGTTCCCGAGTTCGACGTGTTCGGCTTCATCCGCGAGCGTACCGGCAACATCATGCCCGGCATCACGCCCTCTTCCATCCATACCAGCGCCGACGGCCGGCATGTGCAGATCGGCGCCAATGGCGATGCGATCTTCAAGCGCTTCATGCTGCTCATAGGCCGCCAGGACCTGGCCAACGACCCGGCCCTGGCCAGCAACGACGGCCGCGATACCCGGCGCGACGAACTCTATGGGGTGATCGATCGCTGGGTCGCCTCGTTGCCCCTGGACCAGGTGCTGGAGCAGCTGAACCAGGCCGAGGTGCCGGCCAGCCGCATCTTCAGCGCCGAAGACATGTTCCACGACCCGCAGTTCCTGGCCCGGGAAATGCTCCTCCAGGCCAGGTTGCCGGACGGCAAGCCCTTCAAGATGCCCGGCATCGTGCCCAAGCTTTCGCAGACCCCGGGCAGCGCCGACTGGGTCGGACCGCAACTGGGCGAACACTCGAGCGAAGTCCTGCAAGGCCTGGGCTACAGCGCGGAGCAGATCCGCGACCTGCGCAGCAGCGGAGCGATCTGAACTGGCCCGCCAGCGCGCGAGCTCCCGCCGGCGGCTGGCGATGCCCCTGGTGGCGCTGCTGCTCTGGCTACCCAGCCTGCCGGGCCAGGCGGCCGAGCTATTGACCTGGCTGCTGCGCGACCTGCCGCCCTTGAGCATTTTCGAAGGCGACCTGAAAGGACGCGGGGTGGTCGACCTGCTCATGCCGCAACTGTTCGCCGAGCTGCCGCAGTACCAGCACGAACTGATGCGGATAAACCGCGCCCGGGGCATGCAGATGCTCCGCGAACCCAGCTTCACCTGTGATCCGTCGCTGATCTGGAGCAAGGAGCGGGCGCAATGGGTGGCCTACTCCATCACCAGCTTGCGGGTCCTGAGCAACGGCCTGGTGATCCGCCGCGCCGACCGCGAGCAGCTGGCGCCATTCGTCCATGACGGCCAGGTCGATTTGCCAGCGCTGCTCGCCAGCGGCAAGCAGCGGCTGGGCATGGTGGCCGAGCGCAGCTACGGCCAGCAGCTCGACCGTCTGCTGCAACAGGCTCCCGCTGACGCCCTCAACGCCCACTATGGCAATGATGCCCTGGGCAGCCTGTTGCAGATGCAGCGCCTGGGGCGCCTGCAACTGCTGCTGGGCTACTGGCCGGAGATCCGCTACCAGGCCGTGCAACAAGGCATCGACCCGCAGCAACTGGTGTTCTATCCGATCCAGGGCATCGACAAGTACCAGGACGTCCATGTCGGCTGTTCCGACACGCCCCAGGGGCGACAAGCCATCGCCCGGATCAACCAGGCCCTGCTCAAGCTGCGTGAAGAGCGGTTGGTGGAGCTCTATGCCGCCTGGCTGGAGCCCGCCCTGCGCGACAACTATCGGGCCGATGCCCGTGCCTACTTCCAGGCCCACCCGAGGCGCTGACGAACGCCGGGCAAAAAGAAACCCCGAGAAGTGGGGAGACGACTCGGGGTTAAACGTGGTCTTCAAGACCCGTACCGGCAAGTTGCAAGCATCGGAGCAAAATGCCTGTTTCTTGCCGGCATAAGGTCTGACTGGAGGGATTGCTGGAAGGTTCCGTAAAAATCAGTTCATGTACGGCGTTCGAAGACCTTGCCCTCGGTGGCATGGCGCAAGGCCGCGAATACACAGGGCTCCAGCCGCCCTTCGGCGATCAGCACGTCACGGTGCAGGCCATCGACCACATCGGTGAGCAAGCGTTTGTCGGTGAGCTGGGCCTGGTTGACCTCGCGCTCCACTACCAGGGCTCCAGCGGCATCGCTCACGCTTACCAGGCACTCGCCGTGGGCGCCCGAAGGGGTCAGGGCCACTTGGTACGGACTGAGTGCCTCGCTCAACAAAAGACTGATACTTTCCATCTAGATCACCACTCAATAGCTCGAATTAAGGTTCGAAAACAAAAATGCCGGTAGCTTTCTGACATTCAAGTGACCGTTGCTCAGAGAGGAAAGTTCGCCAAACCTACCGCTACCGATCTGAGTCAATCGAGCATGCACGGGTAATATGACAAGCAAAAAACGGCCAACCAGGCGCCCGCCATACCTTCCCAGCAATGGAGCCCCGCCTTGATAGCTACGCCGAACAACAGATTGCGCATCATCCTCGCCGACGATCATCCGATCTTCCTGATTGGCCTGCGCGCCGTGCTGGAGCAGGACCACAGCCTGGTGGTGGTCGGCGAGGCCAGCTCGCCTTCGGCGCTGTTCCAACTGGTGCAAGACACCCCCTGCGACGTGCTGGTGACCGATTTCATGATGCCCGAAGAGCAGCAAAACGACGGCCTGCGCCTGCTCGAACAGCTACGCCGGCATCATCCCGGGCTGCCTATCGTGGTGGTGACCATGCTCAACCACGCCGGACTGTTCCGCTCGATCCTCGACCTTGGGGTCATGGGCCTGCTGAGCAAGGCCAGCCTGGCCGAGGAGCTGCCCAGTGCCATCGAGCACGCACGCCAGCACAAGCCCTACGTGGCCCAGGCGATCCAGCGGGCATTGAGCCTGGCCGGCGAGGTGGGCCCCGATCGCCTGGCGTCCAAGGACCAGCTCTCGCCCCGGGAGCTGGAGGTGATCCGCCTGCTCGCCGCCGGCCATGCTGTGGGTGAGATCGCCGCCCAGCTCAACCGCAGCAAACAGACCGTCAGCGCACAGAAAGTCAGCGCCATGCGCAAGCTGGGCCTGGCCAGCGAGGCGGCGTTGTATATCTACGTCCAGGAACACGGCCTGGCCTAGGCACACATCCCGGCGGACCGCACCGCCGATTCCGCGGACTCGCGCTCCAGGGTGCGTGCCAGCCACTGGCGCATGTCGGCGGCGCTCATCGGCGGCGCCAGGAAGCACCCTTGCAGATGGACAGCGCCCATGGTCTGGGCCACCTGGTATTCAGCTTCGGTCTCGATCCCCGCCACCACCACGCCCAGGGCGATACGCCGGGCCATGCCCACCGCACCAGCGACCAGCGCCTGCTTGCGCTCGTCCATGGCCATGCCGGCGACGAATGCCGGAGGAATCTTCAACTCGGTGAAGGGCAATTCCAGCAGGCGTTGCAGACTGGTGCCGCCAACGCCGAAATCCCCGATGGACAACTTGCAGCCGATCATCCGCAGACGCAGCAAGGCTTCCACATGAGCGGTGTCGGTTTGCAAGCACGTGGTATCGACGATCTCCAGGGTCAACAGCCGCGCGGGGATCTCGAAGCGCCGCAGCAGGGCCTCCAATTGGCGCGGGAACAACGGCCGGTCGAGGATGCCCACCGGAACGTTCACCGCCACCGGCAGCGCATGCCCCATCACCAGCCGCACCCCCGCCGCCAGCTCCAGTGCCTGCTCCAGCATGTGCCAGGTGAACACCTCCTGCAGGCCAGCGAATTCGATCAACGGCAAGAACTCGGCCGGCATCAACAGCCCGCGCTCCGGATGCTCCCAGCGCGCCAGCGCCTCGACGCCGTGCAACCCGCCACACCGCTGGATGACCGGCTGGAAGTGCGCCACCCCGTGCCCCAGGATCGCCGCCACGCCTTCCTCCGGGGAGACATCCTCGGGGGCGAACAGGTCCAGGGCCAGCAAGTCCCGGAGCAAGGCCTGGTTGACCGCTGGCGTCTGCCGGGACAGCTGCTGGTAGGTAGTGAGCAGCTCGCCGATCACCGCCACCGACGCGGGCTTGGGCAGGCAGGCGAGGATTTTCAGCCCCAGCTCCCGGGCCATGCCCGCGGCGCCTTCCAGTACATCCGGTTCGGCGTCGCTGAGGATGATCAGGGCCTCGGCCTGCCGTTCCCGGGCCAGTTCGCGGATCAACTCCAGGCCATCGGCCTGTTCCAGGTAGAGGTCGCAGATTGCGATATCCACCGGCCCCTTGCTGGCCAGCGAACGCCGTGCGGACTCCAGGTCCTCGGTAGCCAGCACGTTGTATACGCCATTGGCGTTGAGCATCTGGTGCAGGGCCATCAGCTGGAACGAGTTGTCTTCGAGAATCAGCACTTTAAGCGAATGCATGGGGCAACCTCCGGTACGACACAAGCGGGAACAGTCCACTAAGGGGTCGACACGGTAACCAGACAAACCTTAATCACACATAGGACAAGTCCTAAACGTCCAGGGCCGCCTGGATATCGCCACGCAAGTTGTCGATGGCCTCCCGCAACGCCGGCCATCGGTCCTCGACCCCTTCCCCGGCCTTGATCCGCGCCTCCATCTCGATGCAGGCCTTGGCCAGTGGCAAGGCATCGATCAGGCAACAGACACCCTTGAGCCGGTGCAAGGTGGCGCCCAGGCGCCCAGGATGCTGGTCGTGCATGGCCGCCTCCAGGGCCTGGCGCTCCTGGGCCAGGTTACGCTGCAACTCCTGCAGCATGCGTTGCAGTACCTGTTCGTCGGCCTGGGTCATCGTTCGCAAGGTCTGGATATCGAAGGACGGCGGCGGCAGGAACCGCGCCAGCGTCTGTGCCAGCTGATCCAGGGTCACCGGCTTGACCAGCAGCAGGTCCATGCCCGCCCGCTCGCAACGTTCACGCTCATCCTCGAAGGCATTGGCCGTGCAACCGATCACTGGACAAGCGCCGCCCCCCTGCTGCGCCTCGAACCGCCGGATCGCCTCGGCCAGGGCATAACCGCTCATGCCCGGCATCTGGCAGTCGGTCATCACCAGGTCGAACCCACCGCCCTGCCAGAGCTCCAGCGCTTGCTGGGCGCTGTCGCAGGCCACCACCCGATGCCCGAGGAACATCAACTGCTGGCTGAGGACCATGCGGTTGGCGCTCAAGTCATCCACCACCAGCACTTCGATGCTGCGGCTGGGCGGACGCTCGGCCACCGCGGTCGAAGCTGTGGCGTCCTCCTCCAGCCGTTCCAGCGCCAGTTCGATGGTCACCACCGTCCCGGCCCCCGGGGCGCTGTGCAGCTCGATGCGTCCCCCCATCAGCTCGACCAACTGGCGACAGATACTCAGCCCCAGGCCAGTGCCGCCATGGGCCAGGGAAGTCGTGGCGTCGCCCTGGACGAAGGGCGTGAACAGCTTCTGCTGCTGCTCGGGACTGATCCCCGGCCCGGTATCCACAACGCTGATACGCAGGCTGGCAAGAGCACAGTCCAGCTCCTGGCGCTCGACCTGGATGCGCACCTGGCCTTCGCTGGTGAATTTCAGGGCGTTGCTCAACAGGTTGTGCATGACCTGGCGCAGGCGCAGTGGGTCGAACAGGTAACGGCCCCCGGCCTGTTCGTCGAACACCAGTTGCAGCTGCACACCGCGGCTGCGCGCAGTGGCGTCGAACAACTGGCGAATGCTCTCGAAGAACGGCTTGAGGGCCGTGGCCTCTGGCGCCAGCTGCATGTAGCCGGCCTCGATCTTGGCCAGGTCGAGGCTGTCGCCCATCAGGCTGATCAGCTCCTGGGCGCACTGGTACGCCACCCGCAGGGCTTCGGAAAACGGTGCGCCGCGCACCCTGGCCTGTTCCTTCTCCAGCTCCAGCAGGCCGATGATCGCGGTCATCGGCGTGCGGATCTCATGGCTCATGGTGGAGAGGAAGGCACTCTTGGCCGCATTGGCCTGGTCGGCGGCCTGCCGCGCCTGGACCAGCTGGTTCTCCAGGCGCTTGCGCTCGGTGATGTCGATCCAGCCGCCCAAAAGCCCCTGCAACTGCCCTTCGGCGCTGTAGAACGGCACCGTCCATTGATAGGCATGGATCGGTCCATGGCGGGTTTCCACTTGCCGATCGGCGAACACCGATTCCTCGCAGGCCAGCAGTTGCATGATCTCCTCATGCAACTGGCGGGCGGTGGTTGGCGGCAGCAGATCCAGGTCGATCAAGCGACGCCCCTGGATCCACTCCAGACGAGTGCCCAGTTGCTGTTCGTAGCTCTTGTTGCACGTGATCAGGCGCCCTTGCAGGTCGCGGACGAAAACCGGGTTGGGCATGCCATCGAGCAACGCGCGCTTGAAGGCCAGTTGGTCGTTCAAGCGTTGTTCGGCCTCCAGCCGCTGCTGGATCTGGCGCTTGAGCCGGCTGCTCCAGGCCAGTGACAACAAACCGAACAGCAACGTCGTGCAGATGGCCCAGTAGACCCAGTCCGGCACCCGCTGCCAGACGGGCATGGGCACCGGGGTCGAGCCCAGCCACTTCAGGCGCGTGGCACTGAGCTCGGCCACTGGCAGGGCCTCCAGGGCCTTGTTCAGGATGCTCAGCAATTCAGGCTGGTCCTTGCGTACGGCGAACTCGTCGGCGGACCAGGTCCCCTCGACGCTGCGTCCTACCCGCAAACCTTCATAGGCCAGGTCCAGCGCTTGTACCTGGATCTCGTTCTGGATGGTGGCCAGGGCTTCGCCACTCTTGACCAGGGCCCGGGCCTCCTCGTAGTTGGCCACGCTACGCAGGCGGATATCGGGGTAGTTGCGCCGGATGTAGCTTTCCAGGGTATGCCGGGCCGGCAGCGCCAGCACCTCCCCCGCCATCTGCTTGAGGCTGCCCAGGCGACGATCCTCGGGACGGACGACGAACACCCAGGCGGCACCACCGAAGGCATGGGAGAAGTTCAGGAACAGCCGCCGGTCCTCGCTGTCGGTCAGGGTGGTGTTCATCTGCGCCTGCCCGCTTTCCAGCAACTCCAGGGTCTGGGCGGTGGACGCGCTCTGCTTGTGGACGAAATGCAGCCCGGTCATGCGCGCAATCCGGTTGAGCAAATCGATGTTCAGGCCGACCCAACGGCCTTCCTTGTCCTTGAATACATGGGGCGGGTACTGCTGGGATGCCACCAGGACATGGGGATGCTGCAGAATCCAGGCTTGCTCTTCGGCGCTCAGCTCGATGCGCTCGCCGGAAATGGCCCCCAGGCCCGTGGTCCAGCGCGCCTGGATTTCCCGGCGCAGCGATTCGTCGATGCTCTGCAGCGCCTGTTCCAGCAACTGCGCCAGGCGTTGGTTGTCATCCCGGGTGGCGAAGGCGAAGCCGGTGGGGGGCAAGCGGCTTTGTTCATGGATCTGCACTGCCAGGTAGGGCCGCAGGGCCTTATAGGCGCGAACGATGATCTCGTTGCCGATAAAGACATCGGTATCGCCCTGGTTCAGGGCTTCCAGGCCACTGTAGAGGTTGGGCGAGAGCATGATCTGGCTGTTCGGATAGGCCGCATGGACCTGCGCGGCATTGGCATAGCCATCGAGCAGCACCAGGCGCTTGCCGGCCAAGTCGTCATCGGGTTCCAGCTCGTCACGGCGCACGACCACCACGGCCTTGTCCGGCATGTAGTCACTGGTGAAACGCAGCCCCGGCACGCCACGCTCATACCCGTTGGCGCTGGTGAGGATATCGATGGTGCCGTTGCGCAGGGCCTCGACCGCCTGCTCACGCTCGGAAAACCCCAGCACCTGCATGCTCACCCCCAGCCGCTCGCCCACCAGCCCCAGGTAATCGGCGCTGATGCCCTGGTAGCGGTTGCGGTCGCGGGTGATGTCGATGGGCTGGTAGTCGTCGATGGCGATGCCTACCCGCAGGGTCGGGTGCGCGGCCAGCCATTGGCGCTCGGCTGGCTTCAGGTCCAGCGGCTCGAGGTCGACGAAGGCCGGTACCAGCTTGAAGGGCAGGCTCTGCGCCGCACGGGCCGGCAAGGCATGGAGCATGGCCCAGGCCAGCAGGCCGGCGAGCAGCCAGGACAGCGCGGGGCCACCGCGAGCAGTTCGATGGGACATCAACCGGACCTCCCTGCCCCTGGCGGGCTACAGGTTCGCGAAAAAACAAAGCCCGTCAGGAGACGGGCTTCGTGATCGGCAAGGCCAGGATACTCAGAGCGGCTTGCCACGATTGCCGTGCTGGCTGACAAAAGCCTGCACTGCCTTGAGGTCGTTGGCCAGCACCGTGCAGCGTTCTTCGCGCTGGAACAGGTCGGCCAGGTGCGCCGGCAGCTCCAGGGCCTTGCCAACGCCGGCCTTCTGCACCGCATCGGGGAACTTGACCGGGTGTGCGGTGCCGAGGGTGACCATTGGTGTATCGAGGCTGCGCCGGCATTCGCGGGCAGCGCGCACGCCGATCGCCGTGTGCGGATCCAGCACCTCGCCAGTCTGGGCGAAGACTTCGGCGATGGTCTGGCAGGTTTGCTCGTCAGTGACCGCCAGGGAGTCGAACAGCTTGCGCGCTTCGGTCCAGCGGTCCTGCTCGACGCTGAAGCCACCACCTTGCTTGAAGCTGTCCATCAGGCCGGCCAGGGCCGCGCCGTTGCGACCGTGCAGGTCGAACAGCAGGCGCTCGAAGTTCGACGAGACCATGATGTCCATGGACGGCGACAGGGTCGCGTGCAGGGTTTCCTTGACGTACTGGTTGCCGCTCATGAAGCGGTGCAGGATGTCGTTGCGGTTGGTGGCGACGATCAGCTGGCTGATCGGCAGGCCCATGTTGCGCGCCAGGTAGCCGGCGAAGATGTCGCCGAAGTTGCCGGTGGGCACCGAGAACGCCACGGAGCGAGCCGGGCCGCCCAGCTGCAGGGCCGCATGGAAGTAGTAGACGATCTGGGCCATGATCCGCGCCCAGTTGATGGAGTTGACCGCCACCAGGCGCGTGCCCTTGAGGAAGCCCTGGTCGGCGAAGCTGGCCTTGACCATCTCCTGGCAGTCGTCGAAGTTGCCTTCGATGGCGATGTTGTGGATGTTCTCGCCCAGGATGGTGGTCATCTGCCGGCGCTGCACTTCCGAAACCCGGTTATGCGGGTGCAGGATGAAGATGTCGACGTTGTCGCAACGCTTGCATCCTTCGATGGCCGCCGAACCGGTATCGCCGGAAGTGGCGCCGATGATCACCACGCGCTCGCCGCGCTTCTCCAGGACATGGTCCAGCAGGCGACCCAGCAGTTGCAGGGCGAAATCCTTGAACGCCAGGGTCGGGCCGTGGAACAGCTCCATCACCCATTCGTTGCCGTTGAGCTGGCGCAGCGGCGCCACGGCGCCATGGGCGAAGACCCCGTAGGTTTCCTCGAGGATTTTCTTGAAATCGGCGTCGGCGATGCTGCCGCTGACGAATGGGCGCATGACCCGGAACGCCAGCTCGTGATACGGCAGGCCAGCCCAGGAGGCGATTTCCTCCTGGGTGAAACGCGGCAGGTTCTCCGGCACGTAGAGACCGCCGTCGCTGGCCAGACCGGCCAGCAGTACATCTTCGAAATTCAGGGCCGGTGCCTGGCCGCGGGTGCTGATGTAGCGCATAAGAGCAAACCTTCGGTTTGAGCTGCAAATTGCAAGCTACAAGCGACAAGTCAAAGCAGATCCGCTTCTGACTTGTCGCTGGCTACTTGCCGCTTGCCACTGCATTAATTGAGATGTTCGACGCGGACACGCACCACCGGGCCGACGACGCCCTGCAGGGCCTCCAGCGCGGTGATCGCATCGTTGATGTGCTGCTCCAGGACCCGGTGGGTCAGCAGGATCATCGGCACCAGGCCGTCCTGTTCCTCGACTTCCTTCTGCATGATCGACTCGATGTTGATCCCGCGCTCGGAAAGGATGCTCGCCACCTGGGCCAGTACGCCCGGATGGTCCTTGGCCTGGATGCGCAGGTAATAGGCGCTCTCGCAGGCTTCGATCGGCAGGATCGGATGGTCGGACAGCGAATCCGGCTGGAAGGCCAGGTGCGGCACGCGGTTCTCCGGATCGCTGGTCATGGCGCGGACCACGTCCACCAGGTCGGCCACCACCGAGGAAGCGGTAGGCTCCATGCCGGCGCCGGCGCCATAGAACAGGGTCGAGCCGGCGGCATCGCCGTTGACCATGACTGCGTTCATCACGCCGTTGACGTTGGCGATCAGGCGATCGGCCGGGATCAGCGTCGGGTGGACCCGCAGCTCGATGCCGGCCTCGGTGCGCCGGGCCACGCCCAGGTGCTTGATGCGATAGCCCAGGGCCTCGGCGTAGTTCACGTCGGCGGTGGTCAGCTTGGTGATGCCCTCGGTGTAGGCCTTGTCGAACTGCAGCGGGATGCCGAAGGCGATGGACGCCAGGATGGTCAGCTTGTGCGCGGCGTCGATGCCTTCCACGTCGAAGGTCGGGTCGGCCTCGGCGTAACCCAGGGCCTGGGCCTCGGCCAGCACGTCTTCGAAGGTCCGGCCCTTCTCGCGCATCTCCGAAAGGATGAAGTTGCCAGTGCCGTTGATGATCCCGGCCAGCCAGTTGATGCGGTTGGCCGACAGGCCTTCGCGGATCGCCTTGATCACCGGGATGCCACCCGCCACCGCCGCTTCGAAGGCGACGATCACGCCCTTCTCCCGGGCCCTGGCGAAGATCTCGTTGCCGTGGACGGCGATCAGCGCCTTGTTGGCGGTGACCACATGCTTGCCATTCTCGATGGCCTTGAGCACCAGCTCGCGGGCCACGGTGTAGCCGCCCACCAGCTCGATGACGATATCGATCTCGGGGTTGGTGGCCACGGCGAACACATCGTTGGTAATCGCAATACCGGTCGTTTGGAACTGAGGCTTGGGCGTACGGGTAGCAATCTGCGCTACTTCGATTCCACGCCCGGCACGACGGGCAATCTCCTCGGCGTTACGCTGAAGTACGTTGAAGGTACCGCCACCGACGGTACCCAGCCCACAGATGCCTACTTTGACCGGATTCACTCTGAACTCCCCATAAAACGGCCGACTCGAAGGCCGGCCGTGGAAATCAGCCGCAAACAGCGCGGCTCTCTATTAGATGACCCGGTGGCAGCAACCGCCGGGGCATGATCGTCAAAGGCTAGCGTGACGATGCAGGATTATTTCGCACCCAGCGCCAGTTTGGCGATCTGCGGTGCAGGCTGATAGCCCGGAATGACCTGGCCGTCGGCCAGGACGATGGCTGGAGTGCCGTTGACGCCGATCGACTGGCCCAGGGCGAACTGCTTGGAAACCGGGTTGGCGCACTTGGCCGCCTTGATTTCCTTGCCGTCGACCATCTGGTCCATGGCCGCCTTCTTGTCCGCCGAGCACCAGACCGCCTGCAGCTGCTCATCGCCCGGCGAGCCCAGGCCCTGGCGTGGGAAGGCCACGTAGCGCACTTCGACGCCAGCCTTGTTCAGCGCCGGGATCTCGGCGTGCAGCTTGTGGCAGTACGGGCAGGTGGTATCGGTGAACACGGTGATGTGGGTCTTGGTCTCGCCGATCGCCGGATAGACCACAGTTTCCGCGACTGGAATACCGTTGATCAACTTGGAAATCCCCAGGCGCTCGGTTTTTTCCGTGAGGTTGACCGGCTTGCCGTCCTTGAGCTGGAACAGGTAGCCCTGGACCACGAACTGGCCGTCGGCGCTGGCGTAAAGCACGCGGCTGCCCTTGAGCTTGACTTCGTACAGGCCGGCCAGCGGACTGGCGCTGATGCTCTCTACCGGAACCTCGAGCTGCAAGGTCTCGAGGCTTTTGCGAATAGCTTTCTCGGCACTGTCATCGGCCATGACGAAAGTGCTGAGCAACGCCAGGGAAGCGGCGGCAATAATCTGGGTCAAGCGCATGGGAACTCCTGAAGGCGGGCAAATAGGCAAATGGGAGCGGTCGCGGTGGCGACGGCTCGCAACAGCCGTTTTGCGAACCGGCAAAGCCTAACACATCTGTTTGCCTGCACCGACTACGGGCGACGCAAAGCGCCACCGCCAGGTCGCTCAGCCTCGCGGATGATGCCTGGCGTGCAGATCCTGCAGGCGGGCGCGGGCCACATGGGTATAGATCTGGGTGGTGGACAGGTCGCTGTGGCCCAGCAGCATCTGCACCACCCGCAGGTCGGCACCATGATTGAGCAGGTGGGTGGCGAAGGCGTGGCGCAGGGTGTGGGGCGACAGGGCCTTGCCGATGCCGGCGACCCTGGCCTGGTGCTTGATACGGTGCCAGAAGGTCTGCCGGGTCATCTGCTCGCCCCGCAGGCTGGGAAACAGCACATCGCTGGGGCGCCCGCCAAGCAGCTCGGCCCGGGCATCGCGCAGGTAGCGCTCGACCCAGGCGATGGCCTCCTCGCCCATGGGCACCAGGCGTTCCTTGCTGCCCTTGCCCATCACCCGCAGCACGCCCTGGCGCAGGTTGACCTGTTCCAGGGTCAGGCTCACCAGCTCGGTGACCCGCAAGCCGCAAGCGTAGAGGACTTCCAGCATGGCGCGGTCGCGCTGGCCGATGGCTTCGCCCAGGTCCGGCGCCGCCAACAGCGCCTCGACATCCGCTTCCGACAGCGACTTGGGCAGCGGGCGGCCCAGTTGCGGCATGTCGACTTGCAGGGTCGGGTCCACCTCGATCAGCTTCTCGCGCAGCAAGTAGCGATAGAACCCCCGCAGCCCGGAAAGAAAGCGTGCAGTGGAACGCGGCTTGTAGGCCTGCTCCACACGCCAGGCCAGGTGATCGAGGATCAGTTCGCGCCCGGCCCGCGGCAACTCCACCCCCTGCTCCTGCAACCAGCCGTTGAACAGCGCCAGGTCGCTGCGATAAGCGCCCCGGGTGTTGTCGGAGAGGCCTTTTTCCAGCCACAAGGCGTCGAGGAAACGGTCGATGAGGGGGTGGTCGATGGCAGGCATAAAGACTCGAACGGCATGGCTGGCGAGGCGGCGGAAAAAAATAGTGAACTGCGCGCAGGGTCGCTAGTCTTTCATAGCCAGCCATTTCAAGGAACAGGGCAATCCCATGACTGAACAACAGATCCTGCTGGCCTTCGGTGGCATCGGCGCGGCAGCCCTGGGCTGCCAGTGGCTGGCCTGGCGCCTGAAGCTGCCGGCCATCCTGTTCTTGCTGCTCAGCGGCATTCTCGCCGGACCGGTGCTGGGGTGGCTCGATCCCCAGGAGCTGTTCGGCCCGCTGCTGATGCCGCTGGTGTCCCTGGCGGTGGCGTTGATCCTGTTCGAAGGCAGCCTGACCCTGCACCTTTCGGAGTGGCGCGAAATCGGCAGCGTGGTGCATCGCCTGGTAACCCTCGGCGCCCTGTCCACCTGGGCGGTGATTACCCTGGCCACCCACTGGCTGCTGGGCTTCGACTGGATGCTGGCGCTGCTGTTCGGCACCCTGACCCTGGTTACCGGGCCGACGGTGATCGTGCCGATGCTGCGGGTCGTGCGGCCCAAGGCCTCGATCGCCAACATCCTGCGCTGGGAAGGCATCGTCATCGACCCCATCGGCGCGCTGCTGGCGGTGGTGGTCTATAGCTTCATCATCGCCAGTGCCGAGGGCGCAGGCCTGAGCCACAGCTTGATGACCTTCGGCGGCGTGATCCTGTGCGGCAGCCTGTTCGGTATCGCCGGCGGCTGGATCCTGGGCAGCATCATGCGCCGCCAATGGCTGCCGGAGTACCTGCACAACCTGGCGACCCTGGCCGGAGTGCTGGGCATCTTCATCGCCTCCAACCAGGTGATGCACGAGTCCGGGCTGCTGGCGGTGACCTTGATGGGCATGTGGCTGGCCAACATGAAGGACGTGGATGTGCGCCATATCCTGCACTTCAAGGAAAACCTCAGCGTGCTGCTGATTTCCGGGCTGTTCATCCTGCTCGCCGCGCGCCTGGACCTCAAGGCATTGATCGCCCTGGGCCCGCTGGTGCTGATCCTGCTGCTGGTGATCCAGTTGGTGGCCCGGCCGCTGAACGTGCTGCTGTCCACCACCGGCTCGAGCCTGAACTGGCGCGAACGCGCCCTGCTGGCCTGGATCGCTCCCCGGGGGATTGTCGCGGCGGCGGTCTCGGCGATCTTCGCCATCCGCCTGGACCAGGCTGGCCATGAAGGCGCCCTGCTGCTGGTGCCCCTGACCTTCGCCGTGATCATCGGCACCGTGGTCCTGCAAAGCGCCACCGCCCGGCCCTTGGCCCGCCTGCTGAAAGTGGCCGAACCGGCGCCCAGCGGCTTCCTGATCGTCGGCGCCAACGGTCCGGCGCGGATCATTGGCAAAGCCTTGCAGCAGCTGGGCAGCCGCGTGCTGCTGACCGATTCCAGCTGGGAGAACATCCGCGCGGCACGCATGGAAGGCCTGCCCACCTACTTCGGCAACCCGGCCTCGCAACATGCCGACGCGCACCTGGACCTGGTGGGCCTGGGGCACCTGCTGGCGCTGTCGCCCTCAGGCGAGCTGAACACCCTGGCCGCCATGCGTTTTCGCCATGACTTCGGCCACCAGCGCCTGTACGCCCTGGCCAACAGCCAGGAAAGCCGGCGGACCGACAAGCACCGCGCCAGCCATGAGCACCGCGGGCAGTTGCTGGGCAGCGAGGCCCTGACCTACACCAAGCTCGCCAGCCTGCTGGGCCAGGGCGCGGAGCTCTACAGCACCCACCTGACGGAGGCCTTCGCCTGGGACGACTACCAGGCGCTGCATGGCGACCGCGCGACCTTGCTGTTCGCCCGCGACACCGGCGGCTGGGTCCATGTCCTGACCCCGGACAGCAGCCTCAAGCCGGCGCCAGGCTGGACCTTGCTGGCGCTGGTGCAGCCACAGACGCCTTGAGCGTCAGGCCGCGAACCCGGGCAATACCGGAACCGGGCGCTTGTCGTCATCGATGGCGACGAAGCTGAACAGGCCATGGATGGCCTTTTCGCGACCGTCGCAACTCATGCTCTCGACGAAGACCTCCACTTCGACCTTGAGGCTGGTATTGCCCACCTTCACCACCCGCCCGACCAGTTCGACGATCGACCCGGCAGCGATCGGGTGATTGAAGTCGATACGGTCGGTGGACACCGTCACCAGCGGCAGCCGGCAAAAACGCGTGGCCGCGATGAACGAGACTTCATCCATCCAGGCCAGGGCGGTGCCGCCGAACAGGGTGTTGTGATGGTTGGTGGTGGAAGGGAATACAGCCTTGGTCACGCGGGTTACCGAAAGCTCGGTACGGCGCTGGATTTCTTGCTCGCGAGGGGACATGGATCTACTGCCTGGAACACTGATAAGGAATAAATGACGGGCAACAAAAAAGCAGCCCGTAGGCTGCTTTTTTCTGCATCGGAAGCTGGACTCAGGCCAGTTTTTCCTTGATGCGAGCTGCTTTACCCGACAGGTCGCGCAGGTAGTACAGCTTGGCTTTACGCACGTCGCCGCGACGCTTGACAGCCATGCTGTCGATCTGCGGGCTGTAGGTCTGGAAAGTACGCTCTACGCCAACGCCGTTGGAGATTTTACGTACGGTGAACGCGCTGTTCACACCGCGGTTGCGCTTGGCGATAACTACGCCTTCGAACGCCTGCAGACGGGAACGATCGCCTTCCTTCACTTTCACCTGAACGACTACGGTGTCGCCCGGGGCAAAGGCTGGGATCTCTTTGCTCATCTGCTCTGCTTCGAGTGCAAGGATGATTTTGTTGGTCATGCTGTGCTCCTAAGGTAAATCGTCGGATCTACCATCGATACGTTGTTAACTATCGTCCCGCTCGCGGAGATATTCCTCGAGCAGCTTCTTCTCTTCTCCAGAAAGTGAGCGACTTTCCAGAAGATCGACGCGTCGTTCGTAGGTCCTACCAAGGGACTGCTGCAAACGCCAACGTCGGATATGTGCATGATTGCCACTTAGCAACACGTCGGGAACACGCTGATCCGCATACACCTCAGGTCGGGTGTAGTGCGGGCAATCCAGCAGACCATCCGTGAAGGAGTCTTCCTCCGCGGAGTCCACATGCCCCAAAGCTCCGGGCAGCAGCCGTGTAACCGCATCGATCAGGACCATCGCCGGCAGCTCGCCACCGGACAGTACATAGTCGCCAATCGACCACTCTTCATCTACATGAGCGTCGATGAAACGCTCGTCGATGCCTTCATAACGACCAGCAATCAGGATCAATGCATCCTCATTGGCCAACTCGCGTACCGCCGACTGCTTCAGTTGACGGCCCTGGGGCGACAGGTAGATCACCTTCGCACCCTCCCCGGCTGCATTCCTGGCCTGAACCAGCGCATCTTCCAGGGGCTTGATCTTCATCACCATGCCCGGACCACCGCCAAACGGGCGATCGTCCACAGTGTGATGTCGATCCGTGGTGTAGTCTCGCGGATTCCAACAAGTGAGTTGCAACAACCCCTGTTTCACCGCGCGGCTGGTTATGCCGTACTCGCTGATGGCGGAAAACATCTCGGGAAACAGAGTGATCACTTCTACGCGCAAGTTAGCCACGCTTAGAAATCCGCGTCCCAATCCACCTTCATCTCGCCCGCGACCAGGTCGATGGCCAACACGCATTGCTCGGTATAGGGCAACAAGCGTTCGCGATCATCCAGGCTGCCAGCGCAAGGCTTGACCACCATTACATCGTTCGAGCCAGTCTCCAGCAGGTGATCGATCTGCCCGAGCAGTTGCCCGAGGGTGTCGATGACCTTGAGACCTTGCAGCTGGTACCAGTAGTACTCGCCGTCGGTCAGTTCAGGGAACAGGTTGCGCTGCACGCAGATCTCGTAACCGGCCAGAAGACGAGCTTCCTCACGATCATCAAGACCCTTGAGCTTGGCGACCAGGAACTTGTCGTTCCCGCGTCCACTGACCAGCTCTACCTGTTTCACGCTGCCTTCGCGCTTGAGCGTCCAGGCTTTGTACTTCAACAGGTTTTTAATCGGATCCGTAAAGGAAAAGACCTTCACTTCGCCGCGAACGCCATGAACAGAATAAATTTTGCCGACGACGATCAAATCATCAGCAGGGGCTGGCGTCGCGTTCATAGGGTTCAGGCTGCGGCCTTGGCCGATTCCTTCAGCAGCTGAGCAACGCGCTCAGATGGCTGTGCACCCACGCTCAACCAGTAGGCTACGCGCTCTTGGTTCACGGACAGGCGAACTTCTTGACCACGGGCAACCGGGTTGAAGAAGCCAACTTGTTCTTTGTGCGAACCGTCACGTGGGTTACGGCTATCGGTTACGGTCAGGTGGTAAAACGGGCGCTTTTTGGAGCCGCCAAGGGCAAGACGGATTGTTAGCATGTGAACATCGTTCCTGTAGTCGGTGCTGCAAATCTAAATGCACAGCGGGCATGGGTGCCCGAAAGGCCGCATATTCTAAGGAATATCCGGACTTTTGCAAATGACTTTTTCCGGCGCCCGTCGGCTGCCATCCAGATTCGCCATGGAGCCGCCTTAAGCGGCAGCGGGGAGGACAGGCCCCGATCGGAGACCCGTCCCGACTTCCACGTCCCCGTGGAAAAAGCGCCGGCATGGTTGCCGGCGCGGATTCTCAGATCTTCGGCATGCCGCCGCCGGGCAGCATGCCGCCCATGCCGCGCATCATCTTGGCCATCCCACCCTTGGCGGAGAACTTCTTCATCATTTTCTGCATCTGCTTGTGCTGCTTGATCAAGCGACCGATGTCCTGCACCTGGGTGCCGGAACCCATGGCGATCCGGCGCTTGCGCGAGCCGCTGATCATCTCGGGATCGCGACGCTCGGCCGGGGTCATGGAGTTGATGATGGCTTCCATCTGCTTGAACTGCTTTTCCGCAGCGTTCTGGGCGTTGCCCATCTGGGACAGGTTGACCCCACCGATGTTCGGCAACTTGTCCATCAGGCCGCCCAGGCCGCCCATGTTCTTCATCTGTTGCAGCTGGTCGCGGAAGTCCTCGAGGTCGAAGCCCTTGCCCTTCTTCAGCTTCTTGGCCAGCTTGTCGGCCTTTTCCTTGTCGAGGGTCTGCTCGGCCTGCTCGATCAGGCTGAGCACGTCGCCCATGCCCAGGATCCGCGAAGCGATACGCTCGGGATGGAAAGGGTCCAGGGCCTCGGTCTTCTCGCCCATGCCGATGAACTTGATCGGCTTGCCGGTAATGGCCCGCACCGACAGCGCGGCACCGCCACGGGCATCACCGTCGACCTTGGTCAGGATCACGCCGGTCAGCGGCAGCGCATCGCCGAAGGCCTTGGCGGTATTGGCCGCGTCCTGGCCGGTCATGGCGTCGACCACGAACAGGGTCTCCACCGGCTTGATCGCGGCGTGCAGCGCCTGGATCTCGTCCATCATCTCGCTGTCGACGTGCAGGCGACCAGCGGTGTCGACGATCACCACGTCGATGAACTTGAGTTTGGCTTCCTTTATAGCCGCTTCGGCGATGGCCACCGGCTTCTGGCTCAGGTCCGACGGGAAGAAGGTCACGCCGATATCGTTGGCCAGGGTTTCCAACTGCTTGATCGCCGCAGGACGGTAGACGTCCGCCGACACCACCATCACGCTCTTTTTCTTGCGTTCCTTAAGGAAGCGCGCCAGCTTGCCGGCAGTGGTGGTCTTGCCCGCGCCCTGCAGGCCGGCCATCAGCACCACCGCCGGTGGCACCGCGCTGAGGTTCAGGTCTTCGTTGGCCGCGCCCATCAGGCTTTCCAGCTCGGCCTGGACGATCTTCACGAAGGCCTGGCCCGGAGTCAGGCTGCGCGACACCTCGGTGCCGACCGCACGTTCCTTCACCGAGTTGACGAAATCCTTGACCACCGGCAGGGCGACGTCGGCCTCGAGCAACGCCATGCGCACTTCGCGCAGGGTGTCTTTGATGTTGTCCTCGGTCAGCTTGGCCTTGCCGGTGACATGGCGCAGCGTCTGCGAGAGACGTTCGGTTAGGTTTTCAAACATGCTCGATCCTTTCAGGCCCAGGGTAGACCGGGGTAATGGCGGCCCAGAGCATGACAAACAAGTGCTCGATGAGCCCGCGGCGTGGGCAGGCGGCGGATTATAGCGAAGACTGTGCGTGGCGCACACCTCGCCGTCTGCTTGCCTGGTCTTTCAGGGCTGTGGGTTCTATGCCAAACTCAGCGACTTTCGGGCTTGCCTAACAGGACTTATGCTCCCCTTGTCACCCAGTTTGCTCCCCACCCTCGCCGCCGCCATTCTTTACGCCGCTGCGACCCTCTACCAAGGTTCCCGCCTGGCCAAAGGCGCCAAGGCGAACAAGCGCCTGCTGGTTACGCTCGGCATCCTGGCCCTGCTGGCCCACGGCGCCAGCCTGATGACCCACCTGCTGACCCCGGTCGGCCTGGGCCTGGACTTCTTCAGTGCCGCCAGCCTGATCGCCGCGGCGGTCATCGGCCTGACCCTGCTGGCCTGCTGGCGCATCCCCGTGGAAAACCTGCTGGTCCTGTTGTTTCCCCTGGGCGCCCTGACCACGCTGCTGGCCCAGTTCGCCCCGACCGGCACCGTACCGGTGATCGACGAAGAACCGGGGATCCTGGCCCACATCCTGCTGTCGATCCTGGCCTACGGCATGTTCACCATCGCGGTGTTCCAGGCCTTGTTGCTACTGGTCCAGGACCATCAACTGAAGAACAAGCACCCTTCCGGGCTGATCAGGAACTTCCCGCCCCTGCAGACCATGGAAAGCCTGCTGTTCGGCTTTCTCTGGGCCGGCTGGACCCTGCTTTCGCTGTCGCTGATCTCCGGCTGGCTGTTCGTCGAGAACCTGTTCGCCCAGCATTTGGCGCACAAGACCCTGCTGGCCTGCCTGGCCTGGGTGGTGTTCAGCGTGCTGTTGTGGGGCCGCAATCGCCTGGGCTGGCGTGGGCACAAGGCGATCCGCTGGACCCTGGCGGGGTTCTGCCTGCTGATGCTGGCGTATTTCGGCAGCAAGCTGGTCCGCGAATACATCCTGCACATCTGACCACCGGCCATGACCGACTCCCTGCCCACCGGCCCGATGCTCGCGGTAATCGCCCTGCTGATCGTCTGGTCGGGACTGTTCACCGCCATCGATGCCGCCCAATTGCACCTGCTGGCCCTGCGCAGCAGCTCGCGCTCAGGTGACAAAGCCGCAGCCCGACTAGCCTTTCCCAAGGAAAGCCTGATCCTCTGCAACACCCTGTGCCGGGTACTGGCAGTCATCATCAGCACCGTGCTGGCCCTGTTTTACTGGGCAGAGAACGGTCCGTGGCTGGCCTGCCTGGCCAGCACCTGCGGCCTGCTGGTATTGGCCGAATATCTGCCGCGAGCCGTGGCCACGCGCTACCCGCAGGGCACCTTGAGCTTCGGCAACGGCCTGCTGGCGGTCCCCATGAAGCTCGTCTACCCCCTGGCCTGGCTACTCGACGCCATCGGCCAACTGCTGCTGCGCCCCTTCGCCAGCAAGGCCAGCGCGGTCAAGCACAGCGATGACGACCCCGCCTTGCTGGACGACGAGCCAGTTCCTCAGGAACAGCACGCACTGCCTGGCATCCACGCCCTGGACAACATCACCGTCAACGACATCCTGGTGCCCCGCAGCGAAGTCGACGGCATCAACCTGGACGAGCCGATCGAGCAGATCATCGCCCAGCTACGCCTGAACCGACGTACCCGCCTGCCGGTGTTCCACAGCGATATCAACCAGGTCGAGGCGGTGCTCAATACCCGCCAGATCCGCCACTTGCTGCCCGACGCCAGCCTGACCAAGGAAGCGCTGCTAGCGGCCTGCCACGAACCCTATTTCGTTCCCGAAAGCACCCCACTGCAATTGCAGTTGCTCAATTTCCACAAGCAGCAACGACGCCTGGGCATGGTGGTGGACGAGTACGGCGAGGTGCAGGGCATCGTCACCCTGGAAGACATCCTGGAAGAAATCGTCGGCGAATTCGAAAGCGAGCACAGCCTCGACAACCCGCACATCCACCCCCAGGCCGACGGTCGCTACGTGGTGGAAGGCGCGGCCTCGATCCGCGAACTGAACAAGAGCCTGGGCTGGCACCTGCCCAGCGACGGCCCCAAGACCCTCAACGGCCTGGTCACCGAAGCCCTGGAAACCATCCCCGACAGCGCCGTGTGCTTGAAGATCGGCCGCTACCGCCTGGAAATCCTCGAGACCGAGGAAAACCGTGTCAGCCGGGTACTGATCTGGCACACCAGCAGCGTTCCCTCCATCCGCTGAACACTGCACCAAACGCCATCGAACCCGCCTTCAGGTCAGGCCTATCCAGCCGGAAACACCCGCGACAACTCCTTGTTGGATCGTTAGCAGCCTTTCTATAATCCCCTGGCTTACCCAAGCCCCCGCAGCCTCGCGTGCTACCCGCACTCCGCGAGATCCTGCCCGCAACCACCGCGTCCGTTCGACGTCGCTCCCATCCCGAGCCACGCCCGCACCAAGCCCACATCCCTGGGTGCTCGACCATAATAATTCGCTCCACTGGAGCAATGACTGTCAGGGATAACCGTATGACGACCAGCACGACCTACAGCACCGGCGCCACCGACCACCCCGGTAACTCCGCCAGCCGGGTGGCCACGGCCAGCTTCATCGGCACCGCCATTGAGTTCTACGATTTCTATGTCTACGCCACCGCCGCCGCCCTGGTGATCGGCCCGGTGTTCTTTCCCCAGAGCTCCGGCACGGCCCAGATGCTCTCGGCATTCCTGACCTTCGGCATCGCGTTCCTGGCCCGCCCCCTGGGCTCGGCGCTATTCGGCCACTTCGGCGACCGGATCGGGCGCAAGTCGACCCTGGTGGCCTCGCTGCTGCTGATGGGCATCTGCACCACCCTGATCGGCGTGCTGCCAGGCTACGACAGCATCGGCGCCTGGGCCCCGATCCTGCTGTGCCTGCTGCGCTTCGGCCAGGGCCTGGGCCTGGGTGGCGAATGGGGCGGCGCGGCACTGCTGGCCACCGAGAACGCTCCGCCAGGCAAGCGCGCCTGGTTCGGCATGTTCCCGCAACTGGGGCCCTCCATCGGTTTTCTCGCCGCCAACGGCCTGTTTCTCTGCCTGGCCATGGGCCTGGACGACCAGCAGTTCCGGGCCTGGGGCTGGCGCATTCCGTTCCTGCTCAGCGCGGCGCTGGTCATGGTCGGGCTGTATGTACGCCTGAAGCTGCATGAGACCCCGATCTTCGCCAACGCCGTGGCCCGCCACGAACGGGTGAAGCTGCCGCTGATCGAGCTCTTCAGCCAATACTGGCTGCCGGTGCTGCTGGGCGCCGCCGCCATGGTGGTGTGCTACGCGCTGTTCTACATCTCCACGGTATTTTCCCTGAGCTACGGCGTATCGACCCTGGGCTACAGCCGGGAGACCTTCCTTGGCCTGCTGTGCTTCGCCGTCTTGTTCATGGCTGCCGCCACGCCCCTGGCGGCCTGGGCCAGCGATCGCTTCGGGCGCAAGCCCGTGCTGGTCGTCGGCGGCATCCTGGCGATTCTCTCGGGCTTCACCATGGAACCGCTACTGACCCAGGGCTCCACCGCCGGGGTGGCACTGTTCCTGTGCATCGAGCTGTTCTTGATGGGGGTGACCTTCGCGCCCATGGGCGCCCTGCTGCCGGAACTGTTTCCCACCCACGTGCGCTACACCGGCGCTTCGGCGGCTTACAACCTGGGAGGAATCGTCGGCGCCTCGGCGGCCCCGTTCTTCGCCCAGAAACTGGTGGCGATGGGCGGCTTGAGCTGGGTCGGTGGATATGTCTCGGGGGCGGCGATCCTGAGCCTGATCGCGGTGTTGTGCCTGAAGGAAACGCGTAACAACGACCTGAATCGGGTCGCCTGACAGGACGTCATCGCGGGCAAGCCTCGCTCCTACACAGGTTGCACCGACCTGTAGGAGCGAGCGGGCGGCGATCCGACTTGCCCGCGATGTTCTTTTACAGTTCCACAACGACTGCCTGGGAGGCGCGGGTCGCCTTGGCGCGGGCGGCCTCGATGGACTCATCACGGGCCAGAGCCACGCCCATGCGCCGCTGGCCGTTGACTTCCGGCTTGCCGAACAGGCGCAGCGCGGTATCCGGCTCGCTCAAGGCCGCCCCCAGGTTGGCGAAGGCGGTCTGGGTGGACTTGCCCTCCACCAGGATCACCGCCGAGGCCGAAGGACCGAACTGGCGAACCAACGGGATCGGCAGGCCGAGGATCGCCCGCGCATGCAGGGCGAACTGCGACAGGTCCTGGGAGATCAGGGTCACCAGGCCAGTATCGTGGGGCCGTGGCGAGACTTCGCTGAACCACACCTGGTCGCCCTTGATGAACAGTTCCACACCGAACAAGCCACGCCCGCCCAGGGCCTCGGTCACCGCCTTGGCGACCCGCTCGGACTCGGCCAGGGCCTTCGGACTCATGGCCTGGGGCTGCCAGGATTCCTGGTAGTCGCCCTTCTCCTGGCGATGGCCCACGGGTGCGCAGAAGGTGGTGCCACCGGCATGGCGCACGGTCAGCAGGGTGATTTCGTAGTCGAAGTCGATGAAACCCTCGATGATCACCCGCCCCTTGCCCGCCCGGC